>JANXGZ010000259.1 GCA_024958995.1 Methylococcales bacterium
TTTCTTAGCCAGGTGTTTTACAATTCCGGTCGCGCAATCGCAGATTTGGACGCGTTCATGCAGGCTCTAATAGAACTTGCGAGCCTGGACACAGTGATTGTTCTAGACGGATACCACGCTTTTTGTGCCCTGCCAACCACGATTTCTCCTTTTGCGGACCGGGTGTTCTACCTTGCCGGTGGCTACAAGTACGCCCAGGCCGGCGAAGGTGTCTGTTTTTTGCACAGTCCCCCAGGATCTGAACTTCGACCCGTCAATACCGGGTGGTTTGCCGATTTCGGGGGGCTTAGCTCAGATCAACACGGCGCGGTAGCCTACGCAAAAGACGGTCTCCGCTTCGCCGGGGCCACCTTTGACCCAGGGGGTGTCTACCGACTGAAGTCAGTGCTAGAACTTTTCCGAAGCCTTGGTCTCGAAAGCAAGAAAATCCACGAACACGTGAAAAACCTTCAGGATTTTTTTATCTCCAGACTGGGCACAACTGACCATCCCGTCATTAATCAGGGCAATCTCTTGTATGACTCTGGCAGCCCTCACGGACATTTTTTGACATTTGTTCTTGGATCACAGAAAAATGCCGCGGATTTCTGCACACAATTAAAAAAAGTCGGGGTATATACGGATCATCGGGGAAACCACCTGCGCATGGGCTTTGGGATTTACCATGAAGCCGCAGATATCGAAGAATTTTTCAGCCGTTTGCCCAAGACGTAGTTTGGGGGGAACTGAAACTTGTTGCTTGCCTAGAGGGTCTTATAGTTAAAGTAAACAAAGCCGAATAGGAGGTGCATCATGGCAACCACGCAGCACGTTTTGGGGCGTTTTGCCCGAAGCCAGCATCTTGAAGGATTGAGCGACACCACACTGAATGCTCTACACGATCAAAGCCCCGAGTATTCACTAAGGAAGGCCCAGAGTCTGCTCGAATTTCAGCACCACATCCAAACTTCGATGTTACAACACCGAGTCATTACCCATAATGCCTATACGTCCTGGTTCAGTCAGGGCCGTCAGAACCTTGGCCAAATCAAGGCTTTCATCATCCAGTTCTCGGTCTTTTCGAACCAGTTTCTACTGGCCCAGATGAACAAGATGATTAACGCTGACAGCCTGGAAAGCATGCGCTCATCGAAAGAAATCCTGGCTAATGAGATCGGTGTCCGGTTTAAATCGAAAAAGGACAAAACCACTGATGAAATTTACGGATCCACCGATGGCTCGGTCGAAAACAGCACCTTCCGTTTTGGCTCGGCGCATTTTGAATGGATTTATGCAATCGCTCGAGAACTCGGGCTCAACTTCGATGAAATCGGCAAAGCAAGGCAAGGCACGGAATCAACGCGGTTTTTCTGTGACGAGCTGTTCCGGCTGTATGGAGGCGACAATTACCAGCTTTCCCAATCCGCCAGTTTCGCGATCGAAAACTGGGCCGCTGCAGGATTCTGGAAAGAGCTGATCACTGGATTTGACCTTTTCAACCGAAATAACAGTATGCACTTGCCTCTTGGTTTTTTCATCTGGCATGACCGCATCGAATCTCAGCATGCTGAACATACTCAGGAAGAACTGGAAGAACTGTATTTCACCCACGAAATTGACGAAGAGGGCTTTATTCTCAATGGCAATACCATGCTCGATGCGGTTGACGTATTCTGGAATGGTCTCGATGAGCAGCGCCGCGAACTTTCAGTCAACCATTAATCCGGCAAACTACGGGCACCACCGTGAGATACTGAAGCCGGGCTACTTGCGAAGAGGCTTTCTCCCGGTTGCCGACCCACTTTGCCGCTTTCCACGTGGTTCCCCCTACGCCGTACTGGATGAAGTCGGCCTGGGGCTCCCTCAAGCCCTTCTTGAAAGCAGTTTTCGCCGGCAAATGCGCAACCTCGATATTCCCTTTTGGGTGGATAGCGGAAGTTCGAACGATCCTGCTGCCCTGCGGCTGTATTACCTCCGTATCGGCTTTATTGCCTCGGCCTACATTCACCAGATCGGTCAACAATCCTGCCATAGTTTGCCGGTTAACCTCGCAAAACCCCTGATCCATGTCTGCGAACGGTTGGATCGCCCCCCGATTCTCAGTTATGACGGCTATGCACTGTACAACTGGAAACGCCTCGATCCGCTACAGCCAGTCCAGCTCGGCAACATCGAAACGCTGCAGAATTTTGTGGAACTATACGATGAGCACTGGTTTATCCTGGTTCATGTCGAAATCGAAGCGATCGCTGCAGAAATTCTGGCGGCAATAACGAAGATCCATTACAAATCCAGAGCCACCCGGAATCGAGACCTCTGTCCGGAAATGTGGGGCATCGCCGACGCGATCAACAAACAGACTAATGTCCTGAAACGGATCCCCGAAAAGATGGACCCTAAACTATATTTTATAAAGTTTCGCCCTTATATCGGCTTTTTCAACAAAGTCCATTTCCAGGGAATCGATGCACAGCCGGTCGACTTGCGCGGCGAGACCGGTGCCCAAAGCAGCATTTTTCCAGTTTTGGAAGCCCTGATGAAAATCCCCCACGAACCGTCGATTTTGATGCGGCATCTTGACGATCTGCGTAACTACATGCCCTCGCAACATCGGCAATACATTGCGGAAGTCAGGCAACTGCCATCGCTCAGAAAGAAAGAATACCGAAATCCTTTCAACGCCATCCTAGATGCCATGATCGGGTTTCGGAAAGTTCATTACAGCTGGGCCACCGAGTACATCCACAACCGGAGCCGGGATGGCCTGGGAACCGGAGGTACCCCGTATAGGCAATGGCTCGCACAATTGATTGACGAAACCTGCCGCCACCGTTTCTAAACCCCGCCCGATCAGGAGCTGAAAATATGGCCGGGTAGCTTCAGGTCCACGTGTTGATACCAGAGGTGCTTGGTTCTATGAACAACGCAGAACCCCTGTGGGCGAGCTGATCACAATATTTCTGTGCCTAATCCAGAATATCGTTCAAAATAAGCTCGGCGCCGATCTCCTTGTCATCAGCGTTATTCGGCTCCCCCCGCAGGCTACAATCAGCACGTCACCCGTGGATCGAAAAGCCTGTAACAACCGGCCGTCTTTATGATTGGGACTCTGCTGACCGATATTTTGACTGTCTTGGTGCTTTTGTGCTTTGAAGCGCGGTCAGACAACATTGAGCTTAGGTTTAGACCTTTTCTTCGGGCAAATCCCAGGGAAGCGTGTCGCCTTCGAGGATATCGGCATAATGCCCGTTCATAATCTTACTGCCCAGCGAATCGATTTGTTTTTCGCGGGCAATCCCGCGTTGTCTGATCTTTCTGACTAGATGTGCCACCTCAATCTCGGCGCGAACGCAAAATTCACTGGCCAATTCAATCTCCGCTTTTTTGTCTGAGTCGGCAGCACGAATACAGGTGATTGCCATGACCGAAAGCAGCAAGGCAATTTCCGCACAATCGCCGATTAACAACTGGCGTTGCTCCAGACTCTGCGTAGGTGTTGGCAACTGTCCAGGCTTTCCTGTCAGCCGGTTTCCAATACGGAGGAAACAGTAACGTAGCGTTTCTGCCATCATCCGATTCATGAGTAGGCGGAAAAGTCGCTGCTTGCCGCGATGAATAAAAGACATATGCGTTTTTAAAGAGGCCGGTAAACTCAGGCTACAACCCGGAGAGGGTAAGAAATACCAACGACCGTATTGCAGCCCCAACCGGAAAAGAACGCTTGCTGTTCTGTGCTGGCTCAGCAGAGTCAAATCCCTGAGAGAACTGTCAAGCAAACAGCGCATGAGATAGAGACGGAGAATATTGCTTCCGCCTTCACCAATTTTTAGCATACGGGCACTTCGGAACAAACGTTCGATCGGCACGGCGGTTTCACCTCTACTGGCCTGCGAGGCATGGGTTTCATAGCCACGGCCGCCCCTGAGCTGAAGGGTTTCATCAGCGACTTTCATCAAAGAATGGGAACAAAACAATTTGAGCATCGCCGCTTCCAGACGAATGTCAGTGTCCCCCCGATCGGAACATCCAGAAACGAATCGCAAAAAGGATTCGGCTGCGTAGGTGCGGCAATGCATGTCCACCAGTTGCTCGGTATTTAATGAGTGTTCCCCAACGGGCTTACCTCCCTGCACTCTTCGAACGCCCCACCAACGCGCCGTGTGGGTCAATTGTTTCAACATGCCTAGAGAAATCGCGGAAATATTGATCCGTCCAGAGCCTAGGTTCATGAACGAAATCTTAAGGCCTTCGCCGATTTCCCCGACCTGCTGACTGGCCGATACCCGTACCTTGTCGAGCCGAATCGCCGCATTGGGGAGGCCGTGCCAGCCGCAAAATGCAAGGGGCCGAATTTCGATGCCTGGTGTGTCGCGTTCTACCAAAAAAGCGGTGATGCGCCAACGAGGCTCCAGGGTCGAGATTTCCTCACCGGGAAAAACCACCACCGCCAGCATCATGAAAACATCAGCTACGGTGCCCAGGGTGGTATAGAGCTTACCGCCGCGATCCCAGCTACCGCTGAGTTCAAAATAACTGCCGTCCGAGTTCGATCGTGCCACCGTTTGCAAGCGGCTTGGATCGGACCCGGTTTCGGGCGTGGTTAGGCAAAAGGCACCGATATCCGTTTCTGCCAGACGATGTAAATATTTTCGTCTCAACTTTTCACCTTCGATCGAATCGGGATGCAGTTTTTTCTCAGACAAAAGGCCCTGCGCTACACCAAGCTGCTGCACCGAGACCACTAGAGCCAAAACTTCACTGCGACTGGATATAATCTCCAGAAGGCGGCTGTAGGCGCACTGGCCTAGCCCCAATCCACCGTAGGATTTTGGAATGCGTGCTGACAGGCAACCGAGGGTACGCAATGCTTGCAGGTACGCTGGCGGAATTTGTTCCCGGTTTTCGATGGTTTCGGCGTCGACTTCATCACGCAGCCATTGGCGCACGCGACCAATGAGTGCTTCATCGCTCTGGCGGTAGGTTTCCCACTGATTCAGACATTCCCGGATGCGGGAGTAATCGGGCCCGCTGGTCAGAAGACCTGCCAAGGGCGTCGCTTTCTGCCGATCATGCGCTGACTCAAAGGTGGCTTTGAATCGCTGATAGTCTTCTTCTTTCAACGAGCTCTCCCGCGAAAGCGCATATGATTTTTGACCGACAAAAAAAAAGCCGGTTCAATGCCATCGTTGGATAGTGCCCGAGAATCGGAGCGAAACCATTACAATCGGCATGTTTGGACAGGCAAAAAATCAATGCTTTGTGAACCCGGCAACCAAAGAAGCAGGGACGACCGGATGCGGACCTGCGCAGTCGGCCTGTCTGAATACCTTACTGATGCATGTGCAGGCTCTGTGGCTATGACCGGGGAAAGATCTCAAGCTGCAGCATAGTTGAACGATTGCTTGCAATAAAACCGTTGTTGAGCAGCCCTGCGCCGCATTTACAGCCTCTACGCACGTGCAATGGGTTATGGTCCCACGGGTTACATCGGTCAGAGATAATCGCAGTCCAAATCAGATCTCTCTCACATGCGCAAGCCAGCGTCCAGCCGAATCACTTCGCCATTGAGCATGGGATTTTCAATGGTATGTGCAATGAGAGCGGCAAATTCTGAAGGTTTGCCAAGACGAGATGGAAAAAGGCTCTGCTGTTCAAGCGCCTTGCGTTGATGCTCTTTGACCGACGAGAACATCGGCGTATCAAAGACACCCGGACTCACTGTCATCACACGGATCCCGTATTCGGACAGTTCCCGTGCCAAGGGCAAGGTCATACCGACAATAGCGGCCTTCGATGCGGCATAGGCACTCTGGCCAATTTGACCATCGGAGGCGGCGATAGATGCGGTATTAATAATAATCCCGCGCTCACCATCGCTATTCGGCGGATTGTCCATCATTGCTACGCTCGTTTGACGCACCATGTCGAAGGTACCAACAAGATTCACATCTAGACAGCGTTTAAAATTCTCCAGATCGAAGACTGCTCCATCCTTAGAGATCAGCTTTTCCGCATAGAGTATGCCGGCGCAGTTGATTAGTCCGTGTATTAGCCGAAATTTCTGCGTAGCTTCTCGAAGGGCAGCGGCGATGTCATCACTACGCGTGATGTCTGCGCGGATGCACAGGATTCGGTCGTCATCGAATTCACTTCGATCCTGCCTGAGGTCCAGCGCTACAACACGAGCATGCTGGCCAACAAGGTACCGACTGACGGCGAGACCCAAGCCAGAAGAGGCTCCGGTGACGATGAATGTTGCATTGGGAATCTGCATCGCAACCGACTCACAGGGCTCGCCGATATTGGCCGCCGACCTCATAAAACGCTTGGGTGATCTGCCCCAAAGAACAGCTCCGCACAGTTTGCATTAATTCTGGGAAAATAGCCTCGTGCTTGATTACGGTTTGTTTGAGTTTTTCCAAGGCTGCCGCCGATTTGTTGCGGTTTCTTTCATGAAACCGTCTCAGACGCTGTATCTGGTTGCGTTTATCCGATGTGCTGGAACGTACCGGCTTGATTGCTGCCAATTTGTTCGCAGAGAGCGACCTTAACGTGTTAAGGCCAATGATGGGGATGCTGCCATTGTTTTTGCCAGATTCATACCGCAGGCTTTCCTCTTGGATTTTACTGCGTTGGTAGCCGCTATCCATGCCACCCAGCACGCCTCCTCGTTGAGACAATCGGTCAAACTCATCCAGCACTGCCTGTTCTACTTGATCGGTCAGATACTCAATGATGAAAGAGCCCTGATTGGAATTCTCGTTCTGTGCCAACCCCCATTCCTTGTTGATGATCGCTTGTATGGCCAGAGCACTTCTCAGGGTCTCTTCCGTGGGTGTAGTGATGGCTTCGTCGCGGGCGTTGGTGTGCAGACTATTGCACTGATCATAAACAGCGTTAAGCGCCTGCAGCGTCGTACGGATTTCATTGAAATCCACGGTTTGAGCATGCAGCGATCGGCCAGAAGTTTGAATGTGATATTTTAACTTTTGGCTGCGCTCTCCGACACCATAATAATCTCTCATGGCAACGGCCCATATTCGGCGTGCTACCCTCCCGATAACGGCATATTCAGGATCCATGCCGTTGGAGAAAAAGAAAGACAGGCGGTGGGCGAAATCATCGACTTTCATGCCCCGTGCACGGAAAATTTCCACGTACGAAAAACCGTTGGCCAAAGTAAACGCCAGTTGGGTGATAGGATTGGCGCCAGCTTCGGCGATGTGGTAGCCGGACACCGACATTGAATAAAAGTGGCGGATCTTCTGTTCGATAAAATATCGCTGTACATCCGCAAGCAACCTGAGGCTGAAGTCGATGGAAAAGATACAGGTATTCTGGCCCTGATCCTCCTTGAGGATATCAGCCTGAACTGTGCCACGGACGGTCTGCAATGTGTACCGGCGAATTTTCTCTGCTTCCCCGGCATCCGGTGGACGCTTGTGTTCGTCTGTGAATTTGGCTAGTTGCTGATCAATGGCGGTGTCAAAAAACATCGCCAGCAGAATCGGGGCCGGACCATTAATGGTCATGGATACCGAAGTTTTTGGATGGCATAGGTCAAATCCCTGAAAGAGGGATTTCATATCGTTCAGGGTTGCCACCGAAACACCGGAGTTTCCGATTTTACCGAGAATATCCGGCTGTTCGTCAGGGTCGCAGCCGTACAACGTAACTGAATCAAAGGCCGTGGACAGACGCTGCGCGTCACTGTCCTGGCAAAGGTACTTGAATCGTTGATTGGTGCTTTCCGGCCCCCCTTCACCGGCAAACATGCGGGTCGCGGCTTCATCGCTTCGTTTTGACCGGAAAACGCCTGCGGTAAAGGGGAATTTGCCCGGCAGATTCTCCAGCATCAACCATCGAAGGAGATCCCCATGACCCCGAAACGTAGGTCGTGCAACCTTAGGGAACGCCAAGCCGGACAACGTGACAAGCATATCGGCATCACTTCCCAACGAAGGGTTCACGTGATGATCCAGGTAATCCTTCAATGCTTCCCGCAACGCCGGGTCGAGGCATTTTTCCTTTGTTTTTATGGGTTCATCCAGCATCACCGCGGAACTGTCATCAAGTTGATTTCTAACCATGGACAGCCCCTGGATCTGATGAGCCAGTTCGGCCTGCTGATCGGCCTTACTTCGATAGGCGCGGACGACACGCGCGATATCGGCAAGATAGTACTGCCGATCAGACGGGATCAGAACATCGTTGGGAGGCCCGACAGGTCCGATCGGCACGGTCAGGGACCGGTCCGGCGATGGCAAACCACATCCGTTTAGCAGTTGTCTAAGGTGCACATACAGGCGACTGGTGCCCTCGTCATTACTGCGTGCTGCAATGGTGCCGTACACGGGCATGGTGCTGCAGGCCTTGTCGAAGTCACCTCTGTTTCGCTGCAATTGTTTCTGAACCAGGAGCAAGGCATCGACACTGTTTTTGTCATCAAATTTGTTGAGCGCAACCAGGTCACAATAATCCAGCATATTGATTTTTTCTAACTGGCTTGGAGCACCGAACTCGCGTGTCATGACGTATAGGTTGATGTCCGCCATGGAAACGATTCCGGTACTCCCCTGGCCGATGCCCGGGGTTTCGATCAAGATCAGATCAAAATTTTCTTGTTGCAAGGTTCGAACAAAAGCCGGCAATGCCGCAGGCATTTCATTCCCTGCTTTCCGCGTGGCCATGGAGCGCATATAGATATTCGACGAATTCAGTGCATTCATCCGTAGACGGTCACCTAGCAAGGCTCCGCCCGTCTTGACTCTGGATGGATCGATTGCGATCAAGGCAATTTTCAGCCGATCCTTGTACTCCTGGCGAAAACGCCACAGCAATTCATCAATGAGCGATGACTTGCCGGATCCACCGGAGCCGGTGATCCCAAGGACAATCGCCTGTTTGCCAATGGCTTTGGATATTTCAGGTGCAGAAGGAGGATCTGGCTCGATGGTGGTTAGTTTTTCTGACAGTCTGCGCCAGCCAGGCGGAGCCGGCCCGGCTAGTTTTGAACGCTGCCGACAAATCCGCAGCATATCGTCGATCATGCCCTGCAAACCCATTTTCTGACCATCTTCAGGCGAATAAATCGCGGCCACGCCAAGAGCCCGTAGCTTTTTGACTTCATCCGGGAGAATCACTCCTCCACCACCCCCGAATACGGAAATTCCGGCTAACCCACTGGATTCAAGCCGTTCCACAAGGTATTCGAAAAACTCGATGTGGCCACCCTGATAACAGCTGATCGCCAGGGCATCTGCATCTTCTTGCACGGCTGCATTGACCAGTTCATCAACATTGCGGTTGTGCCCTAAATGAATGACCTCAACACCATTGGCCTGCAACAGCCGACGAATGATATTGATCGCCGCATCATGCCCATCAAACCGGCTTGTCGCCGTGATAAATCTCAGGGACGGGGAGCTCGGTGCTGAGAAAATGGCGGACTGGCTTGCTCCAGGATGTGTATTCATGGACCTTTCCTCAAAGATGCTGCGAATGGTCATGTAACAACAGATGGCCGCAACGTGCTGTTTTTTTAGATTCGCTACATCTGGCAGAGTTCCTGGCTTCAGGAACCCCCACCCGAAGAAGCAGGTCTTATTAATGAACAGATGGAATCGGCTAGAGGTATCGCATTCTGGTGCCGCGACTGTCACTGCCAAGATCAGTGACTCCTCTTATTCCGCAATACCAAACGGTAAGGAAAGGCAGAATGGACGGGCCAAATCAAAACACCGTGATCGCTGCATACGCACGAACGCCAATCGGCAAATTTCAGGGCTGTTTGCGTGCTCTAAGCGGACCTCAGCTGGGGTCTGTCGCCATTAGAGCCGCCTGCGAACGAGCCAGGGTTAATGATCATGTCATCGATGAAGTCCTTATGGGCTGTGTGTTGACTGCCGGCCTTGGCCAGGCACCAGCGCGGCAAGCGGCACTCGGGGCCGGTTTGCCGGTATCGTTACCCTGTACCACGATCAACAAAATGTGCGGTTCCGGGATGAAAGCGGTGATGCTCGGGCACGACCTTATCCAATCCGGCAGTGGGGACATCGTCGTCGCCGGCGGTATGGAAAGCATGAGTAACGCGCCCTACTTGCTGAACCGAGGCTTTGGCAATCGTCGCTTAGGCCACAGCAAGGTTCTGGATCACATTTATCTGGATGGTCTTGAAGACCCTGACGAGAACCGTCTCATGGGGTGCTATGCCGAGGAGTGCGCCGAAGATTTTAACCTCAGCCGTAAGCAACAAGATGATTACGCGCGCCATTCCCTGGAACGCGTCCGATCGGCCATGCAACAAGGCTGTTTTGACAGCGAGATTCAGGCCGTTCCAGTCAATGTAGACGACAACCAAGTCAACATATGCAGCGATGAACAACCCGTACTGCTCGACAGTGAAAAAATTTCCACCCTAAAATCTGCCTTTAAACCCAACGGTACGGTTACGGCAGCCAATTCCAGCTCTATTTCCGACGGGGCAGCAGCCCTTCTCCTATTGGGGACCTCTGCCGTCGAAAGAAACGCCGTTGAACCCCTGGGACGGATCGTCTGTCATTACAGTTATGCCAGCAAACCGGCACATTTCATCCGCGCGCCGGTATTTGCCATTCAGGGTCTGTTGAATAAGGTGGGAATGGATGTGTGCGATATAGATCTGTTCGAAATTAATGAAGCCTTCGCTGTCGTCCCTTTGCTGGCCATGAAGGAGTGTAGAATTCCGCATGCCAAACTCAATGTTCACGGTGGTGCCTGTGCCCTTGGTCACCCCATCGGCGCTTCGGGCGCCCGGATATTGGTGACCTTGTGCGCAGCGCTAGCCAGGTACAATCTGCATCGAGGGATTGCCGCTATTTGCATCGGCGGCGGTGAGGCGACGGCCGTAATGGTGGAACGATGACGGTGATCAATACATCGGTTTCTCTAAAAGATGAAACGTTCAAGAAAAAATGCCGGGCCAACCGGGTGTTACTCGACGACTGGCGGAAAAAACGTGATGAAATTGTCAGCGACGGAGGTGGCATTGAAGCAACTAAACGACATACCCAACGGGGCAAACTGCTAGCACGACAACAGATTGAACTCTTACTGGACAAAAACTCCCCGTTTCTGGAATTTTCCCAGTTCGCCGCTTTTGGGGTTTACGACAAGCCGCTCCCCGCCGCTGGCATTATTACTGGTATCGGGCGGGTTTTCGGTCGGGAATGCATGGTCATCGCGAATGATGCCACGGTCAAGGCGGGCTGTTACTATCCGCTGACGATCAAAAAGCATCTCAGAGCGCAGGAAATCGCAGCAGCGAATCATCTTCCCTGCATCGTCCTAGTAGACTCCGGTGGGGCGTCTTTGCCGAACCAGGCAGAAGTGTTCCCCGACAAAGAGCATTTTGGCCGAATTTTCTACAATCAAGCCAACATGTCGGCCATGGGTATTCCGCAAATCGCCGTGGTCATGGGATCCTGTACAGCTGGTGGGGCTTACATCCCGGCGATGAGTGATGAAACCATTATTGTCCGGAACCAAGGGACGATTTTTCTCGCGGGACCACCTCTGGTACTCGCCGCAACAGGTGAGCAGGTGGATGCCGAAAGTCTCGGTGGTGCGGAAGTACACGCACGGCAATCCGGTTTAGTGGACCATGTTGCAGAAAACGACCGGGAAGCTTTGGCCGTGGCGCGGACCATCGTTGCCGGTCTTGATCCGACCGACAGTGTGGAGCCGGACTGCTCGAATGTCTCCGATCCGCTGTATGCGGCGGAAGACCTGTACGGCATCATCTCGGATGATTACCGTCGGCCCTTTCCGATCCGCGAAGTGATCGCTCGCATCGTCGACGGCAGTGATTTCAACGAATTCAAACCGACCTATGGTATGACCCTCGTGTGCGGCATGGCGAAAATATTTGGTCGGCGTGTCGGCATTATCGGTAACAACGGTGTGTTGTTTTGCCAGTCGGCATTGAAGGGGGCGCATTTCGTTCAGCTTTGCTCTCAACGTCGGATTCCAATTATATTCCTGCAAAATGTCACTGGATTCATGGTTGGCAGGGAAGCTGAGGCCGCAGGCATCGCCAAGGAGGGAGCAAAAATGGTCATGGCCGTTGCTTGCGCGCAGGTACCAAAAATTACCGTCATCGTAGGCGGCAGTTTCGGCGCGGGTAACTACGCCATGTGTGGCCGCGCCTATGGTGCACGTTTTGTCTGGACCTGGCCGACGGCAAGGATCGCCATTATGGGTGCACAACAGGCTGCCAGTGTGCTGATTCAGGTTCAGAAGGAAAAGGCCCAGGCTGCCGGACAAGCCTGGGACAGTGCCAAGGAAGAAAAAATCCGCGAGCCGATACTGCAGCAATATCATGAACAAAGTCACCCCTTTTATGCCAGCGCTCGACTCTGGGATGACGGCATTATCGATCCGGCTAATACCCGCCGGATTCTTGGATTGAGCCTTTCAGCGACCATGCACTCGCCCGTAGAAAAGGGGGGGTTTGGGGTGTTCAGGATGTAACTACTGGATTAGCCGGGTATCGAAGCCACGGGCGCATGAAATCATGAGCATATCCTGCCTCGGCATTGTCATGGCTTAACCAGAAAACCTTGTGGCGTTTTGAGTTTGATTCCGACTTTCGGACACCAGGAAAGCGATGACCTCCGCTTCGACGGTGGTTTCGTCGTTGGCCGACAGAAAGCAGTCGAGCGTATATATGCGATGATCTCGAATTTTTGTTACCCGAGCTTTCAGTGTCAGCAGGGTTTCAATGGGAGTCGGCTTAATGAACCTGACATGCAATGTACCGGTAGCAAAATAGCACCTGGGCTCGCTGCCCAAGGCTCGGTTTTCGTTGCGGGTTGCTGTCACCATGGCCGAAGCCATGCAATGACAATCGACCAAGGTGGAAATAATTCCGCCACAGACCAGCCCCGGCCAACCCTGGTGTTTTTCTCCCGTCCGAAAGTCACAGACGCACCATTCGTCTTGCCAATAGCTTTTAATTTTCAATCCATAGGGATTGTCGGGGCCACATCCGAAGCAAACATTGCCCGGCATGTATTTCTGGAAATAGTCAGTCAAGGGTTCGGGACTGAGCATGGCTGGCCTTAGTGGACACGTTCGATATTGTCGATGATTACAGCTAGAAATCTGGCAGCTTCTCCACCGGTGACGGCGCGATGATCGAAGGTCAGGGACAACGGCAAGCAATTCCGCATTTCCATTAGACCATCGTTGACTGTGGCTTGCGGCCGAATTCTGCCCAAGCCGAGTATGGCGACTGTCGGGGGTATCACGACCGGGTTGGCGTAACGACCGGCGAAAGTACCGAAATTGGACAGCGTGAACGTGCTGCCGCGCATTTCTTCTGGGGAAATGGTGCGACTTCGAGCGGCTTTTTTGATGGCTTCCAGACCCTTTCTGAGGTCTGTCTGGTCACGGTTACCGACATCACGCAAGATCGGTACGAACAAGCCCTGATCCGTGTCTATGGCAATGCCCAGGTCGATGGTTTTCGGCAGAATCCGAGCGATGGCATGTGCCTGGTACCACGCATTGAGGGCCGGTTCGGCACGACAACCGGCAACGATGGCGCAAATCAGTCGGGTGGTAATATCGTCATCCGCTTGCCACTGAGAGATATCGGCATCGTCATTGATCGTGACGGCCACCACCTCCGCATTGGCTCTGGCCATGGTCAAAGCCATGGCACGGCGTACGCCTTTCAAGGGGACCAGCTCTCCCGATCGTTTAATCAGTTTAGCGACACGCTGTACATCATCCGCGGTAACCGTGTTGTCGCGGCCGCTGGGTTTGACCATGCTCAGATCCACCTGCAATCGTGTTGCAAGGGCGCGTACCGCAGGTGTAGCGCGACAATTGCTAGACACCGCGGAACCGGTGCCAAGCGGCTGTTCCGAGATCAGCTTGTCATCGATTTCGAGCTTACCGACCACGGTACCGCGATCGCCTTCATCGGCTATTTCTAGCTCAAATTCCACCAACGGATCACCGACATGGATAATATCGCCCTCGGAACCGTACAGAATGATAACTTTTCCGTCCTGAGGGCTAGGCAGATCGACAATCGCCTTGGCGGTTTCCACCGACACAAGGATCTGATCTTGCTTGACATCATTGCCCGCGGCGATATGCCATCGGACGATTTCCGCTTCTTGCAGCCCTTCACCAAGATCAGGCAGTTTGAAATATTGCATCAGTTTTCCAGTGTACGTTTGGCCGCCGCGACAATCCGATCCACATTGGGCATGTACTCTTTCTCAAGTTGGAAAAGCGGCATCACGGTATCGAAACCTGTAACCCGTTCGACCGGCGCGAACAGGCTCATCAGTCCTTTCTCGGCCAGTTGAGCCGCAATTTCTGCACCGATACCACAGGTCCTCGCCGCTTCATGGATAATGACGCAACGTCCGGTTTTCGCCACTGAATCGAGGATGGTCTGCATATCCAGCGGCTTCAGCGTTGCCACATCGATTACTTCCGACTGCATGCCCATCGCCGCCAGCTGTTCGGCGGCTGTGATGGTTTCGTGAATCATCGCGCCCCACGACACTAAAGTCACATCCTGGCCCTCTCTCAGCAGGAAACAGGTATCCAGAGGCAGAGCCTGACCATCGTCTTCAATGTCCTGTTTGTGCAGCCGGTAGATTCTTTTTGGCTCAAGAAAGATTACTGGATCGGGGTCACGAATAGCCGCCAACAGCAATCCGTAACCCCTCCCTGGCGAAGAGGGGATCACGACGCGCAAACCGGGAATGTGAGCGAACAAAGCTTCAGTGCTTTCTGAGTGATGTTCGGGTGCATGAATGCCGCTCCCAAAAGGAGCGCGCAACACCATCGGACAACTCAGTCTCCCGCGGGTACGGTTACGCAATCGCGTAGCATGATTAATGATCTGGTCGATCACCGAGTAGATGAAACCCATGAACTGAATCTCCGCAACAGGTTTTAAACGCTCGGCCGCCATCCCGATGGCCATGCCGGCAATTAGCGTCTCAGACAATGGTGTGTCAATGACCCGCTGCGAACCGAATGTTTTCTGCAGGCCGTCTGTGGCCCGAAATACACCCCCATTAACCCCGATATCCTCACCCAACAAAACAACATCTGGATCCGCGGCCATTTCGTAGGCCAGTGCCAGATTGATCGCATCGACGAGCGTTGTTTTAGCCACTTTGGTGACCTTGATCCATCGCTGCACTTCGTTGCTCATTCAATGCGTCCGGCAGACTCTTGTAGAGATAATCGAACATGCTGGAAATCGGTTGGGGCGGCGTTTGAAGATAGGCCCGAGTTGCTTGCTCTACTTCTACAAGGTATCGGCTGTTTAAGTCTTTCTCTTCCTGATCGGACCAAAACCCCAGGAGTTGCATGTGTTTCCTAAGTCGAACCAGAGGGTCGTTGACCCATTGCTTCTTGACTTCTTCCGAGTCACGATAGCGGTCGGCGTTGTCCGCTGTGGTGTGATCGCAAAGCCGGTAGGTAAGCGCCTCAATTAGAGTTGGTCCCCGTCCATCACGAGCGTTTTCCAATGCCCGGCCGATTCGCTGTCGGAGGGCGATGACATCATTGCCGTCGACCTGTTCCCCTGGAATTCCTGCGGCCACGGATTTGTGAGCCAGGGTAAGCGCTTTAGATTGGTGTTTGCGAGAGAAAGAAATGGCCCACTGGTTATTATTAATGACGAACACCAGTGGTAGATCCATACTGCCTGCAGCGTTCAGAGCCTCGTAAAAATCGCCTTTTGAGGTGGCCCCATCACCGAAGACACAAACAGCAACCCGGCGCTGCCCCCGGTATTTCATCGCGTAGGCTGTCCCTGCCGCATGCGGAACATGACTGGCAATTGGCACGCAAATCGGAAAGTCTTTGTCCTGATGTTGAAAATTCATGCCCTGCTCATTACCGCCCCAGTAAAGAAGGATTTCTGTCATGCTGACTCCCCGTGAAAACTGTGCAGCATATTCACGGTAGGCCGGAAACAGAACATCATCTGTCTGCATGGAACAGCCGATGGCCGCACCGATGGCTTCCTGTCCCAGAGATGAGGCGTAGGTGCCAAGTTGGCCTCGACGCTGTAAAGCGACGGCCTTCTGGTCAAATAACCGAGTTTTGAGCATCACTTTGTAGAGCGCTACTAGGGGATTCTTTCGTTGAGCCCAATCCGGGAGTTCCACCACCGGCTGACCGTCATTGTTCAACACCTGAAAGTATGGAATGCCCCTTACCCGGTAAGTTTTCACGGGTTCCGTTTGCGGAGCGACTTCTTCTTGATCTGGCTTCAAAAGCCTTGGTTTTAAGTGGCTCATTTGGGCCCTCGTCATTTCGTGTCAACTATTGGCCGGGGTCGGTCAGGCAACAGTCGGCGTTGCTGTCCGATCTCGGATCATCTGCTTAGCCATTCGGTTTGCCAGTCGGTGACTGGGGACATTTTCCGCTTGAGATCGCGTTAAAATTTCCATGACTGACAAGTAAATGCCTTCAATATGACGCTTGCATGATGCAGCATCGGAACCATAGACGATGTGAATCAGCCCGCCCGCATTAACCACATAGTCAGGTACGTAAGTGACACCGCGCTGAAACAGGCGGTCCCCCCAACTGTCGTCAGCCAATTGGTTGTTGGCTGAACCGCAGACGATTTTGGCCTGAATCAGGTTTGTTGTTTCTTGATTGATGATGCCACCCAAAGCACAAGGACACAGAATGTCACAGCGACTGGATAAAATGGCACCGGGGTCCAGCAGTTCAGCGCCGAATTTGTCAGCAAAGCCTTGCATTACTTCTGGGCTTAAATCACTAACCGCTAGACGGGCACCTTGCTCATGCAACATTTCAGCAAGTGCGAAACCGACCTTGCCTATGCCCTGGACGGCAATTCTCAGATTTTCAAAATCATCGCGGTCTAGTATTACCTTAACCGCCGCTTGTAGGCCCTTGAGAACGCCTTTGGCCGTATCTTTCGACGGATCGCCTGAATCAAAACTCGTTCCGAGTACATGGGGAGTTTTGCGGCGGATGATATCCATGTCCTTGCTGCAGGTGCCCACATCCACCGAGGTGACATAGCGACCATTGAGGCTGTTGATAAATTGCCCATAGGTTTCAAAATAGACTTTGCGGTCGACGATTTTCTCAGGCCTAAGTAACACCGCCTTGCCTCCACCGTAGGGCAACTGAGCAAAAGCACTTTTGTAAGTCATTCCTTGAGCAAGACACACAACGTCCGCAAGCGCTTCCGATTCAGTGGCGTAGGAAATACACCGGGTACCACCCAGCGCCGGTCCGTGTTGACTATTGTGAATAGCGATAATGGCTTTTAGTCCGACAGCCGAATCGTATCTAAAATGAAGCTCTTCCAGACCCAGGTCGTGAGCCCATCCAAAGGCGCCTTTGACCGGTCTAGGAGACAATCCAACCAAAGCGCTGACAGGGCGCTCATTTGACAGCAAGGTCTTTAACATCACTGCCCTCCGACCGTAGAGTTCTCAATCAGTAAGACCCCAAGTTGGGCCAAAAATTCCTGTTGAATGGGTAAAGTGATGGCAAAAACAAGGCTTAGCGCTGACCTGGGGACTAAGGGGTTTCTTCACGGTAGAAGGCTTTATCATCGGCCGCTAATTGCTTCAGTTGGCCCCGAAAGCGTCCACTCAATGTCTGCAGGGCCTGCAGGTCGATGCCGTGTGCGAACCCCAGCCGGTCAAGCAACAAAACGGCATCTTCCGTGGCTATATTACCGGCAGCGCCGCGGACAAACGGGCAGCCGCCTAGTCCAGCAATAGCCGTATCGAAACAACTGATCCCGCAACGAAGAGCGATGTCAAGATTGGACAAGCCCTGTTCGCAGTCGTTGTGAAAGTGGACGGAAATTTTTTCAAGGGGAATTCTCCCGGAGATTTCATGCAACATTTCGCCAACCTGGTTGCCTGTGGCGTTGCCGACTGTGTCAGCCAAACACACCTGATCGCAACCGAAATCGTTGACCTTTTCCGCGATCCATCCGACCCGGTCGACGTCAATTTTGCCTTCATCGGGACATCCAAAGGCACAGGAAATGTAGGTTCGGACGCGGAATCCCTCAGCTTTTGCCCGCGCCGTGATGAATTGAATGTCATGCAGACTTTCCTCGATCGTACGCCCGATATTTTTAAGCGAAAAACTGTCAGAAGCTGCGCACAAAAGAGCGATGCTACTAGCCGCACATCGCTGGGCACGCTGAAGTCCAATGTTCGAGGCTACAAGCAAAATATAATTATCGCCGGGATTGCGCTGCACCCGCCTGTACACCGCTTCACTGTCAACCATCCGGGGTACTTTACGGCTTGAAACAAGACTGCCGATTTCGATGTTTTGCAGGCCGCACTTGTTCAGCTCCTGAATCAGGTCGACACGCTGTTCCACCGTAAGAGTCCAGGGGAGACTTTGCAGGCCATCTCTTGGACCGACTTCGACGATGGTGACCTTTTTTGCCAGATCGGTTGGGTAAGTTCCAGACCCGGGATTCGGGCGGATGTCATGTAGATTCATTGTTCTCTGGGATCAATCCAGGTTGCTAGGCGTTTTTCCATGAATGCGCAGACACCTTCCCGAGCTTCATCGCCAAGACCGATTTTTGCGGTACGCTGCACCGTTAATTCTTTGAGTTTCTGATCGAAACGCGAATTAGCAATCTCTTGGAATAGCTTGAGGGTCTGTCTAATTGCCCCTGGACCGCCTTTGATGATTTCGAGAGCAAGTCCCCGAGCAACGGAATCCAGTTGATCGGGATCGGTAACTTCATGAACCAGCCCCAAGCGCAGCGCCTGTATCGAATCAAAGGTTTCAGCAGTGAGAAAATATCGTTTGGCTTGGTGCTGACCGATGGCACGGATGATGTACGGCGCGATGACAGACGGGATAAGGCCTAACCGAACTTCGGAAAACCTGAAGTTGGACGTCCGGCTGGCCACGGCAATATCGCAACAAGCGACCAGCCCCACCCCACCACCAACAACGAACCCATTGACCACCGCGAGTGTTGGTTTTGGCAGATGGTGCAAACGCCACATCACTTCAGCGATGGTTCTGGCAACTGCATGACTGTCGGTAGCAGAATGCAGCCAGCCAAGATCCATCCCAGTGCAAAAGCAGGGGCCGGTGGAAGCGAGCACAACGACCCGTACCCTCGGATCATCCTCAACAGTCTGCAGTCGTTCCATTATTTCCGCGCAGATTACTTGATTCAAGGCATTGTGCCGATGGCGCCGATTCAAGGTCAGCGTTGCGATGCCGGCACTATCGATCCGCAGCGAACAGTTTTCCGTCATGGTTCTTCTCCTTCCCGGTCATTTAACGAGTCCATTAAGGAGGTTTCAGGCGGCACCAGAACAAGCATCAAGGAAGCTCTATTCAGGTCTTCGTTGAAAAGTCAGAGGACCGTTTGAAGAAACCGAAGTATTAACCAAACTCATCAATCAATGGTTGGCACTGTCGAGCCTGCAGATCCGCGATTAGGATCCAGTCAATTCTTGGACCATTTGGATGCCGACAAATTCAGCGTAACCCCTTGAACGATGTGTATTCAGTCGAGTCGAAGCTTGAAAAGCCGAAGGAACCTGAGATGAATCCAATCCTATGGCAATCGTCGGAAGAAACACGCCGTCAGGCGAACGTCAGCCGTTTCATGGAACAGATTAGCGCCGATACTGGCGTTCCATTTCGGGATTATGACGCACTTTATCAATGGTCCTTGCGAAACACCGAGGCATTCTGGAAGCATCTATGGGATTTTGCCGGCGTTGTTGCCCTTGTCAGGGGCGACAACGTACTGCTTCAGGACGGCCGGATGTCAGGCGCAAGATGGTTTCCCAGCGCCCGGCTCAACTACGCTGAAAACCTGCTGATCAAATGCCAAGAGGCTTCTCCCGCCCTGATCGTTTGCAATGAATACGGCGTGGCACGGCAGATATCCGGCAAGACACTCTATCAATCCGTGTCCCGGCTAGCCCAAGCCCTGCGTGCCGTCGGGCTAAAACCGGCCGACCGGGTGGCTGCAGTTTTACCGAATTCTGCCGAGGCCTTGGTTGCGATGCTGGCGACAGCCAGCATCGGCGCGGTCTGGAGTTGTTGCTCGCCAGATTTCGGTGTTGAAGCCATCACCGATCGTTTCGAACAAATTCAGCCTAAGGTTTTGTTCTTATGCCAAAGTCACGTCTTCAAGGGAAAACTTTATCCCCATGAAGCACAAAATCACGCCCTGCTACAAGCCTTAGATTTCCAGAATACCGCCATTGTGGTTCCCGATGAGCAATCTCAAAAGCCGAATGATGGATCGATCCTTTGGGAAGATTTTCAAGCCGGTTATGACCCGAAGAACCCCCTGGATTTCGCCCAATTACCCTTTGAGCATCCCTTATTCATTCTGTTCTCATCGGGCACAACTGGAAAGCCGAAATGCATTGTGCACAGTAGCGGCGGCACACTCATACAGCACCTAAAGGAACACCTGCTGCATGTCGACATTCGTCCACGCGAGCGATTCTTCTATTACACCAGTTGCGGTTGGATGATGTGGAACTGGCTGGCAAGCGGACTGGCAAGCGGTGCAACATTGGTTTTGTATGACGGCTCGCCTTTGTACCCAGATGCGGATGTGCTATTCAACCTCGTCGATACACATCGCATCAACATTCTGGGTGTTTCGGCCAAATACATCGACGGACTGCGCAAACAGGACGTTAACCCGAGCGAAACCCACAATCTGGCATCCCTTAAAACAATGCTTTCCACGGGTTCACCGCTTTTGCCCGAGAGTTTCGATTACGTCTATCAGTCCGTGAAGAAAGACGTCTGCCTGTCATCCATTTGCGGCGGTACGGATATCGTATCGTGCTTTGTTTTAGGTAGCCCTATCCTTCCAGTCAGGCGCGGCGAAATCCAATGCCGGGGGTTGGCTATGGCGGTCAAAGCATTTGATCAACAGGGAAATGCTTTGACAGCAGAAAAAGGCGAACTGGTCTGCACAAAACCCTTTCCTTCAGTGCCCGTGGGCTTTCTCGGTGATCCTGGGGATATCCGCTTTCAGAAAAGTTATTTCGAACGCTATCCGGGAGTCTGGCACCAAGGCGATTATATAGAATTAACCGGAAACGGCGGCGTGATTGTTTATGGCCGTTCCGATTCGGTACTCAATCCCGGTGGGGTCAGAATAGGTACAGCGGAAATCTACCGGCGGGTGGAAGAATTCGATCAGATTCTGGAAAGTGTGGCGGTGGGCCTGGAGAGGGAGGGTGACTGTGAAGTACTTTTGTTCGTTCTGTTGCGCGACGGCGTTAGACTGGACGATGATCTAAAAGCTCGCATCAGCCAGCGCCTTTTACAGCAGGCATCACCGCGACACGTTCCGTCGGCAATTTTTCAGGTTGCCGATATTCCTCGAACGAGGAATGGGAAAATATCCGAGCTTGCCGTCAGCAACATCGTCAATGGGAACGCTGTGAACAACAGCAGTGCCTTGGAGGACCCCGAAGTACTAGAAGAGTATCGCCGGATAGCGCAGCACCTAGCGGCCCAGCGAATGGCTCCTGCAATCTCTTGATAGCCTCGCATCCAACGAAAGCCCTGGCCCGGTATTTTATAAAAAATACCCTGTCACACAACGAATAAATCTAGGAAATGGTTGGTCGGCATACCTTCCAGTAAGGATGGATTATCGAATTTCTCAACAATCTCGTTACAGCGCTCTCGGGGCAGGCAAGTTGCGATATTGGCGACAAACTTCTGTTTCAACAGAGGAATTGCTTCTTGACGTCGTTTCCTATGGCCCAAGGGGTATTCGATCAGAACATTCTCTGTACTACTACCGTCAACAAAATGAACTTGGACTGCATTCGCGATCGAGCGTTTTTCAGGGTCCAGATAATCACGGCTGAACCCGCTATTTTCAAAAATCCGTATTTTTCTTATCAGCCGTTCAATTCGCGGATCGGCCGCAATCTTGTCACTATAATGTTCTCGGCCGAGTTCGCCGTAAATCATTGCTACAGCAACCATATACTGAAGGCAGTGATCCCGGTCCGAGGGATTCCGCAATATGCCTTCCTTGTTGATGATCCGACATGCTGACTCCTGGGTCTCGATAACAACCTGCCTGACCGCATCGAGCCTGCACTTAACTTCAGGATACAGACGGATCGCCGCTTCAACCGCTGTTTGACCATGGAATTCCCCTGGGTACAACACCTTGAACAGAATATTTTCCATCACATAACTGTCAAAAGACCGTTGCATTCTGAGAGGCTGTCCGCCCAACAAAACTGCCGAAAAGCCCCAATCGGGTTCCGAAAGCACCCTCTCATACCCCGGTTCGCCCTGTATTGCCATAAAAGCCAGACGAACCGCCCGACTGGCTGCGTCTCCGGCTGCCCAACTCTTCCTTGAGCCGGTATTGGCTCCCTGACGGTATATTCTCAACGGAGCACCATCAACCCACGCATTCGATATCGCACTGATAATTTCCTTGCGTCCACCGCCGAGTAAGCTGGTGACTACCGCAGTGCTGGCTACCCGCACCAGTAGAACATGATCCAAACCAACTCGGTTAAATGCATTGTCCAGCGCAATGACCCCCTGAATCTCGTAAGCTTTGATCATGCCAGACAAGAGGTAGCCAATGCTGACAACAGATCGGTTCAGGGCAACGGCGTTGCGGCTGACATAATCGGATACCGCAAGCATTGCAGCAAGGTTATCGGATGGGTGCCCCCATTCTGCCGCCAACCAGGTATCGTTAAAATCAAGCCACCGTACCATTGTCCCAATATTAAATGCTGCCTGAACGGGATCCAATTGGTAAGACGTTCCGGGCACTCGGACACCATTGTCCAGTTCTGCTCCTGCTACTACTGGCCCAAGCAACCGCCGACAGTCTGGCTCTCTCAGTGCCAGTAGTCCACAACCAAGAGCATCCATCAGGCAATAGCATGCAGTACGCCTCACCTCGCCGTCAGATGGGTTGCCCAGTACGTAGTCTGCAATATCCTCAAACAGCTTTTCGGGTACCGGTTCCTCGCTCATGATCTCGGTTCTTCCTGGATCTCAGCTTCTATTTTCTAATGGTACATATCGGCGTTTTACCGGGCCTGTATAAACTGCTCCAGGCCGGATTAACATATTGTCACTGCGTTGCTCAACAATATGGGCTCCCCATCCGGCGACCCTCGAACAAACGAACAACGGGGTGAAAAGACGTGTTGGAATGCTAAGAACGTGATAAAAAGAAGCACTGTAAAAATCGAGGTTTGGGAATAGATTTTTTCGCTCACGCATCAGCTTTTCGATCGCCTCCGATATGTGGAACAGATGGCGTTGATCAGACTTTTCTGCCAGCTTCCGGGCCCAGTGCTTAATCACCGCACTACGGGGATCCGATTTTTTATAGACGGCGTGACCGAACCCCATGATTTTGGCATGCTGATCAAGCAAGCAATTGACTTCGTTGACAGCCGCCTCGGGGGATTTGAAGCGGCTGATCAGACTCATTGCAGCTTCGTTCGCCCCCCCATGCAGAGGACCTTTTAACGTGCCAATGGCACTGGTGATCGCCGAATAGGTATCGGACAAAGTCGAGGCACAGGCCCTGGCATTGAAAGTCGATGCGTTGAATTCATGCTCGGCATAAAGGATTAACGATACGTCCATCCCTCTCCTCTGCGTTTCACTCGGATTTTTGCCCAGTAGCTGTTGCAGAATATAGGCTGCGGTGCTTCGCTCGTCGCTCTGGGTACCGATCCTTTTACCCGTTGTTGAAAAGTGGAACCAGTAAGCCAGCATCGCCGGAAAAACGGAAATCAGACGATCTGTGATTCCCTGGGCATTTGTTTCTGAGGGGGATCCCTCGGGCTCCAGTGTGCCCAGCATCGAACAGCTCGTTCGCATTACATCCATTGGCGATGTCGACTCTGGAATGCGTTCCAGAACATCCTTAAGGCTGTTCGGAATAGTCCTCATAGAAACCAGTCGGTCGACATAATCCGCCAACTGTTTGGGTGTCGGGAGAGCTCCGTACACTAAAAGATAGGCAACTTCTTCGAAAACCGCGTGGTGAGCGAGATCAACGATATCGTAACCCCGATAGGACAAACTGTTACCTTCTCTACCTACGGTTGCGATGGCTGTCTTACCGACTGAAACTCCGCGAAGCCCCGCGTGAATTTGACTATCCATGAATTTTCCGCCTGTTCAGGCCGCGTTAGATATTATGTGCTGGCGAAAACTTACCTGAACTCTCCTAATGGTAATCTGGTCAACACGTTTTACCAGTCCGCTCCTGAGTTTTAGGAACTAGGCCAGTTTTAGACTGGAGTTAAATGCCTGGAGTTCAACACAATGGTACGGATACCCTGCGCTAAACCACGGCTCTTGAGAAAGAAGGCGGATGAAAAATCGGTGTAACTACGGACCAACAAGCCTCTGTTAGCTTAAAGCGGGCTTCAACTTTGGACCAGGGAACAGCTTATGAAAAAGAATGCTCAGCCTCTTTATTATTTCGACTACCTGTGTCTGGATTCAATTCTCAACGCCCAGCACCCGGAAAGTGCGAAGCGTGGCCGAGTGGCCCATGAAGAAGTTCTTTTTATCATCACACACCAGACCTTCGAACTTTGGTTTAAACAGATTCTGTTCGAACTGGAATCGATTCAGGAGCTGTTTGCGAAAACCCCCCTGACTGAAAAAGACCTGTATACAATTGTCAGCCGTTTGCGAAGGGTCGTGGGTATCCAAAAGCTCATCAACCAACAATTCAACATCCTTGAATCGATGACGCCGCTAGACTTTCTAGACTTTCGCGATGCCCTGACGCCAGCCTCGGGGTTTCAAAGTGTTCAGTTTCGGGAAATCGAACTACGCCTGGGGCTGTCGCACGACCTGAAGCCTGTGAATTTCGGCAGATTCAGTGAATCCGATCGTTGCCATCTACATCAAATCGCCGAACAAAAATCGCTGTTCGAATTAGTCGACGCATGGTTTCAGAGGATGCCTTTTCTGAAATTCGGGGATTTTGACTTCTGGCGAACATACCGTAAGGCGGTTGGCAATATGCTTCTCCAGGACGAACGCACGATCCGTAACAATTCATTGCTGGACGAAAGTGAGAAAATTCACCAGCTTCACGAATTGAAAAATACCCGACGTGCTTTTGATTGCCTGTTCGACGCGAAGCTTTACCTAGAGCAACAGCAAAAGGGGCAGTTCCGGTTAAGCCAGACCTCGACACTTGCCGCATTATTTGTCCACCTGTACCGTGACGAAACCATGTTACAGCTTCCCTTTGATTTGTTGACCAATCTGATGGACATCGACGAGCAACTTACAGTATGGCGAAACGGGCATGCATTGATGGTTCATCGCATGGTGGGAACAAAAATTGGTACTGGCGGTTCCAGCGGGCATGAATACCTAAAGTCGACAATTGGCCGGCAACGAATCTTTGCTGACATTTTTAATCTGTCCACGTTCCTGATCCCGCGCTCTTTATTGCCCAGCCTGCCCAAAGCCATCACCGGGACCCTGAGATTCCAGGTGTCTGAGGACCCCGGACAATGATGCATTCAGGGGCCTGTAAGCAGCAGCTGGAGCCCTGTCAATGTTCGGCAATTTTAACCACGGTACGACCGATAACCTTGCCGTGCAGGTAATCCTGAAAGAAATCAGCGATCTGATCCAAAGGAATTTCATGATGGATGATTTTCTCGATGTGTGCAGGACGAAGATCGCTGGCGAGCCTTTGCCAGATTTGTTCTCGTAGCGCCGCCGGACAAAACACTGAATTAATCCCGAGAATATTGATCCCACGAAGAATAAAGGGCATGACTGTCGTTTTCAGGTTGATTCCACCAACCAACCCGACCGACGCAATATTACCCCGGGGCTTTACGGTTCGGGTCAGCCAGGCTAGCAGTTCACCGCCGACGCTGTCGACTGCACCGCCCCAGAGCCCCTTCTCCAATGGACGGCTGCCCATTTTAAGATCCTGGCGAAACAGGACTTTGCTGGCACCGAGAGATTCAAGATAATCACGGGACTGTGGTTTTCCCGTGATAGCGACCACCTGGTAGCCCTGGCCCGATAACAAATCGACCGAGTAGCTTCCAACCCCACCGCTGGCGCCAGTCACAACAATAGGGCCCAGTTCTGGGGTCTGACCATTGTTCTGCATGGTGTCCAAAGCCAGCGCTGCGGAAAAGCCGGCGGAACCAATTGCCATGGCCTCAAACAGGCTTAACCCGAGCGGAAGAGAAACAACGCAATCTGACGGGACGCGAACATAACCTGCATAGCCGCCATCCAGGGTTTCTGACAATCCGCTGCCGCATACAAGCACCGGAGTCCCCTCGTTAAACTTTGAAACATCGGATTGCTCAACAACGCCGCCAACATCAATTCCACCAACAAGCGGAAATTTACGCAGGATATTCCCACTGCCGGTTGCGACAAGCGCATCCTTGTAATTGATACTGGAATACAGCGCCCTGATCACCACATCACCATCACTCAACTCATCCAGAGTGATCCTCTCGAATCCTGCCTGATGTCGGCCCTTCTTACGGTCAATGCGAAACGCCAGAAATTTTTGCATGGTTTCTCCCGTTGCACCTTTATCTTTGTCCGTATCCTTAGACATTCGTTTCACATGCTTGTCTCAGGAATTTGATCGGCTCGGCTAGATGATGATAGGGGATGCATAGGGAACTACATATACCAGATGCCCCCGCCCTGGAATTAAAGGGGGGCCTGAATTAGGTTGTGAGCTAAAGCCCCGCCGACAAATCAGCTTTCATCATCCGCTGTGTACCTGAGTGCGGAGTTGTGGTCACCCTCGATTACTTCGCCTTCTATAGGCACCGCACTCAAAGCCTTCATGGCTTCCAGATGCAATAGGGCGATGTCCGTCTGTACGTTGACCCGCTGACCGAAGCGGTCCTTCCAGTTCTCAGGGTCTCGGTTCTTCAGGTAGAAGATTTGCGCCGTAATGTTCCCGTTGGTCGCTGCCTGGTACAGGGCATTGGAAACTTCCTTGAGCCCTTTCGCCCGGCCATGGTCAATGGCTTCCTGAATCTCTTCTCTGTTTCTGCGATGACTGAGGAGGGTTTTGAAATTGATACCAAGGGATAGAGCGATCTGCTCGTAAGACAAACCACGGGATGCCAACTCTTTCACCTGCTCCGGGTTGAGAGATATTGATGGCCTGCCGCCCCGAGCTTTCATTTTAGTGGTCATTTTCAATCAAACCCTCTACTACTTTCCACACCCCGCGGCCATTCAAGCAAGGGGAGGGGATCTTCTATTGAACCTCGAGAAACGCTAGTTAAATGAACGTTTGAATATCGATAAAAGATATCTAATAGTCAATGTATATTATACAATATCAGCTACTAAATGTTCATTTCCATGTATAACTAGCATCGAAGACAAGGCGGGGGCTCATATGGTTTACGGATACTTGAGAGTGAGTACAAACAACCAGGACCTTGCTAACCAGGAGAGTGCGATTCTCGCCTATGCCAACGATCGAGGACTTGGCCGTGTTGAGTTTATCTCCGAGACGATTAGTGCGACCAAGAGAAACCGTGAAGTATACCGGTTGGTTGAAAGGTTACGGGACACTGACCATTTGGTGATCTATGAGTTGTCCCGGTTAGCACGGTCTATGTCCGAACTGGAGTCCATCCGGGTAAGAATCGCTGATAAAGGAGCCACGATCCACGCCATCAGCCAGAACCTGGTGATTGAACCCAACAGCGATGACATCACCTCCAAAGCCCTCATCTTTGCCCTAGAGCTTAGTGCGCAGCTCGAGAGGCAAATGATTTCTGATCGCACCAAGAACGCACTACGGGTTCGAAGAGAGAAGGGCTTGCCGCTGGGAAGGCCCGCGGGCAAATCAAGACTGGATGCGCATCGGAGTGCGATCATCGAATACAGATCAAAAGGTGTGAACGTGACGGCCATCTCCAAGATCATCGGGTGCAACCGGCAAACCCTGACCAACTGGCTGAACCTGCACAAGAATGAGCCAGGAATCAGGGATGGCTGGAAATAATTGCCGACAAAGTAACCATCTCCGCCCACAACTAGCCAATCAAGAGCCACCTCATTTCTTCCACCGGGTTACCCACAGAAAATGTGGGTAACCCAATCCCGACCTGGTGACCGGTATACCTTTTTAAGCCTCCGGAAACTCCAGGTGCTTTTCGAGATTAGAGTATCCATCGCCGTCAACTAATTCCGGCTCGGGTTGTT
>JANXGZ010000025.1 GCA_024958995.1 Methylococcales bacterium
ACAACTAACTACAGATGGTCCGCCCGCCGTACAGAGGAGATTGGCTGCAAAACAGGAGGCCAGGTTGTTCTTGCCCACACCGGCTATTCCAGACACCAACAATGCCTGTGGAACTCGGCCGGTTTCAGCGTATTTGGACAACTGTTTCCAGCTATCCTTCTGCCATGGAAACAATTCCTGGCGCCGAGCAGATTCACTCATGCAAGTTCCCGTACGATCCTCAGCACATCGGCCTTAACCTCTTCAATCGAGCGTCCAGCATCGATCACTCGAATCCTGCCAGGATTACGCCCAGCCCGATCGAGATACGCCTGCCGAATTCGTTCGAAGAAATCCATTTGTTCGACTTCAAAACGGTCCCGTTCTCCTCGCTGAACCACGCGGCTCATACCGAGGTCCACCGGAGCATCAAACAGCAAGGTCAAATCCGGCTGGAACCCTTGCTGTATCCATAGTTCCAGGTATTCGATACGGGAGGGGTTCATACCTCTACCACCGCCCTGATAAGCATAAGTTGCATCGGTAAAACGATCACAGAGAACCCACGAACCTTGCTCCAACGACGGGTAAATGACTTGTTTCAAATGATCCGCACGGGCGGCAAAGACAAGTAAAAGTTCGGCCTCCAAAGCCAGCGAACCCAGGTCTCTGTCGAGTAATAGCGACCGAATCCGTTCAGCGGTCGATGTACCCCCGGGCTCCCGGGTCACTACAACGGGCAGACCTTGTTGCCGCAGGGTCTGCTCGAGAAATGCAAGGTTGGTGGATTTACCCACCCCTTCGCCGCCTTCCAGGGTAATGAACCGGCCTCGTTGTTTCAATGCTTTCTCTTTCTCTGATATCGGTTAACGGCCCGGTTATGTTCCCGCCGGCTGCTGGAGAAATAATGACTGCCGTCACCCTTAGCCACAAAAAAAAGCGTGCTGCCCTCCTTCGGATGAAGTGCTGCATGGATAGACGCACGACCAGGAATTGCAATCGGCGTTGGAGGCAGCCCCGGGTGAACATAGGTATTGTACGGAGTATCTTCAACCAGGTCCCTGGATCGTATATTACCCTTGTAGTGTTCTCCCATACCATAGATCACCGTGGGATCCGCCTGCAGCAGCATTCTCTTCTGCAGGCGCCTGACGAACACGCCTGATATTTCCCTTCTTTCAGAAGTTCGCCCGGTTTCCTTCTCGATGATCGATGCAAGAATGAGGGCTTCGTATGGCATTTCAAAGGGAAGGTTTTCTGATCGGACGTCCCATTCACTCTGCAGAACCCTGTCCATCCTGACAACAGTCCTTTTCAGAAAGTCGATATCCGGGGTTCCCCTGGTCAGATGATAAGTATCCGGAAAGAAGCGTCCTTCCGGATGCTGCTCTATAGATCCGAAGACTTCGGCTACCGCGAATTCTGACCGGCCACAAACAGTTTTTACAATAACCGGGTGACTGCATACCGCATTCATCACCTGCCGGTAATTCCAGCCTTCTACAAGCAACAGCGAATGTTGTCTGACCGCACCGGAAACCAGTAGTTCCAGAAGCTCCGGAACTGTAACTCCCGGCGAAATCACGTATTCGCCGGCTTTCAGTCGTGTCGCTACCCCTTTCCACATCGCCGAGGCCTTGAACCAGTGGGTATTGTCAAGAAGACCGATTTCACTCAACCTGCTGGCAACCCGGGCTAGTGAATCTCCGGAGTGGACTTCAAAGACCACTTCCGTCTCGGTCAGCGACTGGCTGATCGCCCATCGATAGTGGGCGACACAAAACCCTAGAAGAACGACCAACAGCGCAAAAACAAGACGCCTGTTCATCCGAAAAAGACTATTCCTTGCACTCGTTGAACCAACGAACTAGATTTCGTGTAATCGAACCAATGTCAAAGGAGACCCCTTCAAAGCCGATCACCGGCCATATGCCGATAATACTGTTGGTTACGAAAATCTCATCGGCGTGTTCAAGATCACATACATCAATCGACTTCACCACGATCTCGATGCCTTTCTCTCTTGCTATTTCCAGAACGACCGAACGGATAATCCCTTCAACCCCGCACTGATTCAGGTCCGGAGTGATCAGAGACGTCCGTCTAACAAGGAACAGATTACTCATGGTTCCTTCAACCACTTTCCTGTCTCTATCGAGCATGAACCCTTCATGCATATCCGGATCGATCCATTCAGCGCGAGCAAGAACCTGTTCGAGTCGGTTGAGATGCTTGAGGCCAGCCAGAGACGGATTGGAAGCCAGGCGGCTCTTGCAGAGCCTCGTGCGTATCCCCGACGCCTGAAGCTTGGAGACAGTTTCCGGCCAGGCATGTAGAGACAGAACCCGTGTTGGAGAACAACGATCAGGCAGCCGATACCCGCGACCGCCGGAACCACGGGTCACGATGATCTTCAGCACAGCCGAGTAAACGCTCCGAGCAAGTTTCCGCGATTCAGATTCCAGAAGCTCCTGTCCGGGAAACTCAATTCCGAGTCGCTCGCATCCCCTGCGGAGTCGAAGTAAGTGTCGTAACAGAAACACCGGCTTGCCGTTTTCTACCGCCACCGTTTCGAAAAGCCCGTCCCCGTACTGGAAACCGCGGTCACTCGCCGGAATCTGATCAGTTTCAATTCCGTTAATCAGCATCACGAATCTAAAAAGCCTTCCAGAATGGACACATTGGCTTAAAACCCACCCGCAATGAAGATAAATCAGGCATCAAGGCCCTTTGCATCGTAAAATTCACATGCAAAACCCATCGATCGAAGATAATGCAATCCAGGTTTTGAGCCTTGAATTGAAAAACGCTGCCCGGGCTAGAGACGCCGGGTAAATGGAAAGCGGAATCGCCTGTCTAGCCGTCAAACCGCCTGAAGATCAAAGTTCCATTGGTCCCGCCAAACCCGAAAGAATTGGACAACGCAATCTCCATTTTCATTTCTCGGGCGATTTTTGGAACGTAATCAAGATCACATTCTGGATCCTGATTTTCGAGATTGATTGTCGGGGGAGCCACCTGATCGTATAACGCAAGAACCGAGAAGATTGCCTCGATTCCACCGGCTGCCCCGAGCATGTGTCCAACCATGGATTTGGTTGAACTGATCGCAACCTTGTAAGAATGGTCAGCCATGACCGTTTTTACCGCCGAAGTCTCGACAACATCGCCGGCCGGGGTAGAAGTCCCGTGCGCGTTGATATAATCGACTTGATCCGCGTTGATGCCTGCATCTCTTAACGCGTTTACCATACAACGACCCGCGCCTTCGCCGCCCTTGGATGGCTGGGTAATGTGATGTGCATCGGCACTCATGCCGTAACCGATCAGTTCCCCGTAAATCCGCGCACCGCGCTGTTTAGCGTGCTCCAGTTCCTCAAGAACAAGAACACCGGCACCGTCACTCAGAACAAAACCGTCGCGATCCACATCCCATGGTCTGCTGGCTTTTTCAGGATCATCGTTACGACGAGAAAGAGCTCTTGCTGAAGCAAATCCACCAACAGCCGTAACCGACTTAGTCGACATCTCGGCGCCGCCGGCAACCATGATATCGGCGTCGCCATAGGCGATGATCCTTGCAGCATCACCGATGTTGTGGGTTCCCGTGGTACACGCGGTCACAATAGCGAAATTCGGACCCTTCAGCCCGTACTTGATGGAGAGGTTGCCGGAAATCATGTTGATAATGTTTCCCGGAACAAAGAAAGGAGAAATCTTGCGGGCTCCGCCGCGCAAAAAATCATTGTGACCGGATTCAATTCCGCTGACACCTCCAATGCCAGACCCGATGGTTACCCCGATTCGATCGGCATTACCATCATTGACCTCGAAACCGGCATCCTCAATCGCCTGACTTCCGGCCACCAACCCGTAGTGAATGAACGTATCCATTCGCTTGGCATCTTTCGGGTTGATATACGGATCGGTATCAAGCCCTCTGATTTCCCCGCCAAACCGGGTCGGAAATCCGGAGGTATCAAAACCGGTTAACGGACCGATACCACTTTTCCCGGCCAGGATATTCTCCCAAGTTTCCGCAACGTTTAATCCGACAGGACTAAGCGCGCCGAGACCGGTTACAACAACACGTCTCTTGCTCAAAATAATCTCTTCAAACTAGAAATGAAATCCCTGTCCAGGGCCGGCCAATTAGCGACACCAAAACCCTTTAACGGTTACAGATCCGATTACAGGTTCTTTTCGACATAATTGATGGCTTCTTGAACAGTCGTGATCTTTTCCGCTTGTTCATCCGGAATTTCGCACTCGAATTCTTCTTCAAGGGCCATGACCAGTTCAACTGTATCAAGGGAATCGGCACCAAGGTCGTCTACAAAAGACGAATCATTAGAAACTTCGTCTTTTACCCCAAGTTGCTCAGAGACGATCTTTTTTACACGTACCTCTACGTCACTCATAATCTTATTCCTCAAACAATAGTAGTAGGCTATAAATCAGCGGGGCAATTGTATTCTGAATCGAGGAAAATATAAAAATTTTTTTCAATCCAGGTACGCCCAGCCACAACAAATACGATTTTATGATAGAGATAACCCTTTAAGGCATGAACATGCCACCGTTCACGTGCAGAGTCTCCCCCGTGATGTACCCAGCAGAATCGGAAACCAGGAAAGCCACCGCATGTGCAATTTCATCAACATTTCCCAACCTGGCCAACGGGATGGAGGCGAGCAGTGCGCTGGTTTGTTCCTCGGCTAGCGCTCTCGTCATGTCAGTATCGATGAAACCCGGGGCGACCGAATTGACGGTAATATTCCTCGACCCCACTTCCCGTGCCAGCGACTTGCCGAATCCGATCATTCCAGCCTTGGCCGCCGAATAGTTGGCCTGACCAGCATTACCGGTAGCTCCAACCACTGAAGTAATATTGACGATCCGGCCGTACCGCGCCTTCATCATTCCTCTAAGACAGGCTTTACTCATCCTGAACACTGACGACAGGTTGGTACTGATGATGTCATCCCATTCGTCGTCTTTCATTCTCATTAACAGGTTGTCCCGGGTAATGCCGGCATTGTTGATCAGAATGACTGGAGTTCCGAACCCGGAGGCAATCGCTTTGACCACTCCATCGATCGATTCGCCATTCGACACATCCAGTTTCATACCGGCCCCGTCGCCACCCGCTCCAATGATCGCTGCCGATATCTTATCGGCCCCATGATCGCTCGTAGCCGTGCCGATGACGGTGTATCCATCCGAAATCAGACGTTGCGTAATGGCCTGTCCAATGCCCCGGCTTGCTCCGGTTACTAATGCGACCCGATTTGTCATTCACACTTCTCCACGGCTTTTTCGAGACTAGCCGGATCGACTACCGGGAATGCATGGCATTCCCGGGCGATCCTCTTGTTCAAACCACACAATACTTTGCCGGGACCGCATTCCAGGAAACTGGTAACACCCTGCGCATGTAGGTGTTTCACAGACTCGATCCAGCGTACCGGGTTGTACATCTGTTTCTTTAAGACATCGCGGATCGCTACAGGATCAGAATGCGAAGCAACGTCATAGTTGTGCACCACCGGAATTTGCGGTGCTTCGATCGGAATCCCGTCTAGGTGGTCCGCAAATTTTTCAGCTGCCGGCCGCATCAGTTCACAATGTGATGGGACGCTCACAGGCAAAATCATCGCCCGGCGTGCCCCTGCTTCCTTCGCTGCCTCAATGGCCATACCTACTGCAGCGGCATTTCCAGCGATGACAACCTGACCGGGCGAATTGAAGTTTACCGAAGAAACAATACCATCCGGACCTGAAATACCGAGGCAAAGATCGGCGATGACATCGTCGTCAAGTCCGATGACGACCGCCATTGCTCCTGCGCCCACCGGTACCGCATCCTGCATCAGGGTCGCCCGTTGTCTTACCAGTGCAACGGCGTCTTCGAAAGCGATTGAATTGGCACAGACCAGAGCCGTAAATTCACCTAAGCTGTGCCCTGCCATCCAGCCGGGACGCACCGACGTCTGACCGTTCCAAACTTCCCATACAGCAACACCGGCAGTCAGCATTACAGGCTGGGTATTCGTTGTCTGGTTTAATTGCCCGGTCTGGTCTTCCCTCACCATCTTCCAAAGGTCCAGTTTCAGAACGTCCGAGGCTCTGGAAAATACCTGCCTGACCTCGGGAAAGGACTCCGCTAAATCGCGCAGCATCCCGGGCGACTGCGACCCTTGCCCTGGAAAAACAAAAGCCAGATCATTTTTTTGCGTCATGCTTGTTAACAACCCTGATATATTTTCCTTGTGAATTTGGCATGAACGCCTGACAGGCTCCGAACTCTTGAACCTGCGGAGTTCGCCATCAAACGACGGCCTGTATCAGTTGATACCACACGCTATTTTTGCAATAACGATACTCTGTTCGATTAGTACTGGACCAGTGCCGAACCCCAGACGAAACCACCCCCGAAGGCCTCCATCAACACAACCTGCCCGGGAAGGATTCGCCCGTCACGGACCGCTTCATTGAGAGCTAGGGGAACAGAAGCCGACGAGGTATTACCCTGGTTTTCAATCGTTACAATCACGTGGTCCATTGACATCTGAAGTTTTCTCGCCGTCGCCGCGATGATCCGGGTGTTGGCCTGGTGAGGAACCAGCCAGTCTATATCTGTTTTTTCCATTCCGTTCGCAGCTAGCGTTTCATCCACGATCCGACCCAGGGTATTAACCGCCACCTTGAATACATCATTTCCGGACATTACTAGGTAGGGAGCTTCCTCGCGAGCCCTTTGGCCATAGGGGTTTGGCACGTACAGAAGGTCCTGGTACTTCCCGTCCGAATGAATGTGCGTCGATAGGATGCCGGGTTCCTTAGAAACCTTGAGCAATACGGCACCTGCTCCATCACCGAACAAAATACAGGTGGTACGATCCGACCAATCGAGCAGACGGGAATTGATCTCGCTACCGACCACCAATACGTAATTCGCATTTCCAGCACGAATAAACTGGTCCGCGATACTCAGACCATAAATAAAACCAGAACATGCAGCCTGTACATCGAAGGCCGCACAATTGCGAATCCCGAGTCGCTGCTGCAACAAGCAAGCCGTACTCGGGAAAATGCGGTCAGGGGTACTGGTAGCCGTGATGATGAGGTCAATGTCATCCGCGTCCAGGTTCGCAGCATCCAGCGCCTCCCTTGCTGCAATTTCCGCCATGCTTGATGAAGTTTCATGATCCGCCGCAATCCTGCGAGTTCGAATTCCGGTACGTTCGTAGATCCAGGCATCGGTAGTATCAACCTTTTCCGAGATGTCATGGTTAGTCATCACCTTTTCAGGTAAGTATCCCCCGGTTCCGATAATTCGTGAATACTTTCTCACCCCGTGTTCCTTTCCGCAAAAATCTCTTCGACCCGACCACTGATTTTCTCAACGACATCGTGATCCACTTCGGTTTTCGCAGTCCTGATTGCATTGGCAAAGGATTCCGCCTTGGCGCTGCCATGGCTCTTGATCACAATCCCGCGCAGACCGATCAGATTGGCGCCGTTATAACGCCCCGGATCAACACGGTTCTTAAACGCCCTCATGGCCGGCACCGCCATCACCGCCGCCAATTTGGTCAGCAGGTTGCGGCCAAAGGCCTGTTTAATCTCATGGATGATGAGTTTCGCGAAACCTTCTATCGATTTTAAGGCAATATTTCCAACGAATCCGTCGGTTACTACAATATCGACATCCCCCGTGGAAATGTCGTCACCTTCCACGTAGCCAATAAAGTTGAAATTGCCTTCCTTGAGAAGTTTGAAGGCTTTTTTAACCTGCTCATTGCCCTTTATTTCTTCCGAACCCACATTCAACAGGCCAATCCTCGGACTTTCAATGCCTTCAACCGCTTTCACTAGCTCGTCTGCCATCACCGCAAACTGAAAAAGGTGTTTTTCCGACGAGTCGATATTAGCCCCCAGATCAAGAGCGTAGGTATGTCCCTTAATTGCCGGCAGTGTGGTAATGATCGCCGGCCGATCAATCCCTGGAATCATTTTGAGAACGAAGCGGGCGGTTGCCATCAGTGCGCCCGTATTGCCTGCACTCACGCATGCTCCGGCTTCACCATCCCGAACCAGGTTGATAGCGACACGCATCGAAGAATCCTTCTTATTGCGAAGGACTTTCGCAGGTTCATCATCCATCTCTACGCGCTGCGAGGCATGCTTGATCTTTAAGCGACTCTTTAGCGCATCGGACACCGACTCCAGACACTGAGTCAGTTCAGTTTCGTCTCCAACTAGAATCAGTTGCAGGTCCGCGTTTTGCTCGACAGCCAGGACCGCCGCTGGAACTGTAACCTTCGGTCCGTGGTCACCCCCCATGGCATCAATGGAAATAACCGAGCTAAGATCCACGACTAAGTCTTTCCTGTTTTACGGCGCCGCTGAAACGATCGATATTTTTTTCGTCAGACATGAGCAAATTCAAGTGGCAATTCACAGCCAGGAATCTTATTCGTCTTCCGCGACTGCAACAACCTTGCGACCCCGATAGTACCCATCAGGAGCGACATGATGTCTCAGGTGCATTTCGCCGGTCGTCGGATCCTGTGAGAGTGCTTTCGCACCCAACGCGTCGTGGGATCTGCGCATCCCTCTTCTTGAACGGGCCTTTTTCGACTTCTGGACAGCCATTCTATTGATCTCCTTGTGGTTTTAATTCAGCTAGTATTGAAAATGGGTTATCTTTTTCCTGGACCTGTTCAGGCCTAGGACCACCGGCTATTCTGCATCCGTCGTGACGAGCGATGATGGGAACCTCCAGCAACAGTTCTTCCTCGAGAATCTCCTTCAATGCGATCTTCCTATCGGTAACCAGCAACGGTTCGTAAGCATCAGATAGGTCCCCAACCTCGTCCAGCGAGCCGACAATACCCAGCCGTGTATCTGTACTCACCGGAAGAACCACCGCTTCCAGACACACCTGGCATTCCAGAATTAGATCCGCCTTGACCTGTCCGAACACCACGAAGACACTACCCTCTTTTGAAAACGTCAGTTCGTAGCCGACTTCGCCATGATCGCTGAAAATACATCCCGCAAGCCGGTCCAGTTCCCCCAGCGCAATGACCCCTCTGTAAGTCCGGCCACGCTCTGCAATGACAAAAGGATCGAAACATTGAGAGATTCCAAGCGACATAACTTGTTGATTATATCGGGCATGGAATCTTTCTGCAAAACTAATCTTGGTTCGATTTTCGAACCTTAGACACTTAACATTCCCTCCACACCATGAATCCAATCCCGATCCTGCTGGCCTCCGGCTCTCCGTACCGAAAACAGTTGCTACGAAAAATCTTCGATTCCTTTGATGTCGCAGTTCCGGACCTCGACGAATCGCCTCTCCCAGATGAAACTCCTCTCCAGCTTTCTACTAGGCTGGCTGCCGAAAAAGCCGAAGCTCTGCGCCCTCGTTTTCCAACGCACTGGATCATCGGCTCAGACCAGGTTGCAATGCGCGGTGAGACACGTCTCGACAAACCGGAAACCCGCGAGCAAGCAGGTCGACAACTCGCTGGGTCTTCAGGTCAATGCGTTACTTTTTATACATCGATCTGCCTGATTACCCCGACCGGCAAAAAACAGATCGAGACCGATCTCTGCAAAGTCTATTTCAGGACTCTCGCTGACGACCAAATTCATCGATACTTTAAACGCGAACAGCCCTATGATTGTGCTGCCAGTTTCAAATCCGAGGGGCTAGGTATTACCCTCATCAGTAGAATCGAGGGAAACGACCCCAATGCTCTAGTTGGCTTGCCTCTGATCCTATTAACCAAAATGATGG
>JANXGZ010000314.1 GCA_024958995.1 Methylococcales bacterium
TGGCCAAATCGCTGAAAGAGCAAAACCGATACCAGCGAGATGTTTGCTGAAAATAAAAACCCCCTTGCAGAATCCAGGATTCCGCAAGGGGGTCGAGTCCGACCGGTTTCGAGCCAACTGACGTTTTTAGGATTCCTTATCAGTTCCCTTGGCGGATTCCTTTTCGGGTTCCTCTTCAACTCCCTTGATCGGTTCCTTTTCGGATTTCTCTTCAGTTCCCTTTTCGGGTTCCTTGGCGGCTAGGGCCAACGAAAAGATCACCGCATCCTCACGTCCGCTCTTTCCTGGATAATAATCCTTGCGGATACCAATTTCGCTGAAGCCCATGTTCAGGTACATCTGAATCGCAGCTTCGTTGGATGGTCGGACCTCCAGCAGCGCAACATGGCAGCGATTTTCATCAGCGGTCTCCATCAGCCGGTCCATCAAGCCACGTCCAATTCCCTGCCGATGAAATGTGGGATCAACGCCGATGTTCATGATATGCGCCTCGCCGGCAGCAATCGACACGATTGCGTATCCAACGACTTGATCAACGCGCTCACAGACCCAGCACAAATACCCAATCTTCTGACAATCTTCGAACGTTCCTTCAGTCCACGGAAAATTGTAGAGCTGTTTCTCGATGCCCACGATCGACTTGATGTCACGGGAACGCATCGGGCGGTATGACAGAAGATCCATTCCACGATCGAGACTGGGATTGAACTTGGCATAAAAATCACGGCTGGCATCGTAGGCCAACTGTTTCTTTAGTAAATCGTATAAAGCTCTCATGTTTTGTAATCTACAATGTTGTTATTATCGGCCCCGGGCGATGACCCACCTGCCCGTGAGGCATTGTTATTGTTGTTTCCCGCCGTTGTCCGCTGTCTCAATCGCCAGTTTCAAATCTTCCCAGGCCTTTCTTTTCTCCAGCGGAGACCGTAGCAAATACGCCGGATGATAGACAACGACCACCGGTATCTTACCGTATCGGTGAACGCTCCCTCGCAATCGCCCAAGCGGAGCCTCGGTCTTCAACAGCTTCTGGGCGGCAATACGCCCGACCGCAAGAATGATGTCGGGCCGCACCATCTCTACCTGTTGTTTTAGAAACCCTTCACACGCATCGACTTCTACGGGCCGCGGATCCCTGTTGCCGGGCGGTCGGCATTTGAGAATATTCGTGATAAAAACATCGCCCCTGTCCAGCCCAGCGGCCCGCAGCATCTCGGTCAGAACTTGTCCTGCCCTCCCGACAAACGGTTTCCCCTGCGCATCTTCACTGGCTCCCGGTGCCTCGCCAATGACCATCCATTTTGCGCTGTGACTGCCGCTACCGAAGACAGTCTGGGTCCTCGTTGAATGCAGTTCACAGCGGGTACACCCCGACACCTCTCGCTCCAGAACCTGCCACCGGCTCCCGGGTTCTGATACCTTGTCGGGGGCGTGTTCTGAATGACCTCCCGACGAAAGATTCCGCTGGCCACACGGTTCTTCGGCTATTGCCGAATCCGGTTGCAGACCACCGCATGCAACTTGGGTCCCGGTTCTGGGTATCCAGGCCTGAATACCCATTGCTTCCAGGTAGGAAAGGCGAAGGTTCTCGTCCATCACCGTCGTCCTTTAACGCCGCCTCACTGTCACCATCGCCGCGCTCCTGAACGCGGGTAACGACCCGTCATTTCAGACCGGAAATCCTTCCAACTATACATCGCTGCCTGTTTGCGGGTGCTGTCTGCCTGTCCTCAGCATCAATTTGTTGACCGCGTTCAGATAGGCTTTTGCCGATGCTATGACAATATCGGTATCTGCGCCCTGACCGTTGACGATCTTGCCGCCTTTTTCGAGCCGCACGGTAACTTCACCCTGTGCATCGGTTCCGCTGGTTATGTTGTTGACGGAGTAGAGTTGTAACGATGCCCCGGTATCAATAATCGACTCGATTGCCTTGATACTCGCATCGACAACGCCACCACCGACGCCGGCGCCCGCTATTTCTTTACCATTGCGACAGATCACAACCCGTGCTTCTGGAACCTCCCCGGTTTCGCAAGAAACCTTCAGTGAAACCAGTTGCGCCCATTCGTCTTCCGACTCAACCGCCGCTTCGGTAATCAGTGCTTGTAGGTCTTCGTCAAAAATCTCGTGCTTCTTGTCCGCAAGCTGCTTGAAACGAAAAAAGGCTTGGTTTAGCGATTCTTCCGTATCAAATTCAACACCGAGATCGTTCATCCGGCTCCTGAACGCATTTCTGCCAGAATGCTTTCCCAGCACCATCCGGTTCGTCGTCCACCCGACGTCCTCTGCACGCATAATTTCATAGGTTTCCCGATTCTTGAGTACCCCATCCTGATGAATACCTGCTTCATGCGCAAAGGCGTTGGCACCAACAATGGCCTTATTGGGCTGGATCGGAAAGCCCGTGATGTTGGAAACCAGCTTTGAACAATTGACGATTTCCCGGGTATCAATCCCGGTACTGCAAGCAAACACATCCTTGCGGGTACGCACCGCCATCACCACTTCTTCCAGTGATGCATTACCAGCCCGCTCGCCCAATCCGTTGATGGTGCATTCAACCTGCCGCGCACCATTCAGCACAGCGGACAGCGAATTGGCAACTGCGAGACCAAGATCATTGTGGCAATGCACTGAAAAAACAGCCTTGTCCGAGTTGGGGATACGTTCGATCAGGCTGCGGATCGTGTTGCCGAACTGCGCTGGAACACTGTAGCCCACCGTATCGGGAATATTAAGGGTACGCGCACCCGCATCTATCACGGCTTCAAGAATCCGGCACAGGAAATCCTCATCCGAGCGTCCCGCGTCTTCCGGGGAGAACTCGACGTCATCGGTATACTTCAAGGCCCGTTTTACCGCGCGGACCGCATATTCGATCACCCGCTCCGGTTCCATCTGCAATTTCTTCTCCATATGAATCGGAGAAGTTGCGATGAACGTATGGATTCGACGCCTCTCGGCTGGCTTGAGAGCTTCACCGGCCTTGTCAATGTCCGAATCAAGGGCTCGGGCCAGGCCACAAACCGTGCTTTCCTTAATGGTTCCGGCGATTGCCTGAACGCTTTCGAAATCGCCCTGGCTCGCCGCTGGAAATCCACCCTCGATAACGTCTACCCGCAGACGTTGCAGAGCCTTCGCGATACGGACTTTCTCATCCCGTGTCATCGATGCGCCGGGACTTTGCTCGCCATCACGAAGCGTGGTGTCGAAAATAATCAGTTTGTCTTTCATTGGGACACTCCAAACCCGCTTATCGGCCCAT
>JANXGZ010000037.1 GCA_024958995.1 Methylococcales bacterium
AGGGAAAACAACGATCTTGCGGATGCTGGTAGGTAACAGCGTGCCCGACTCCGGTTCGCTTGAGGTCCTAGGATACCCGGTACCGAGGGAGGCTCGTCGCATGCGTGCCCGGGTCGGCATTGTTCCTCAAAGCGATAACCTCGATCCTGATTTAAGTGTGGTCGAAAACCTATTCGTCTATGGGCGTTATTTCGGCATTTCCGGCGACGTCCTCGAGATGCGGGTACCGGAGCTATTGACCTTCGCGTCGCTGACCGACTGGGCCGGATCCCGGATTAACCAGCTTTCCGGCGGCATGATGCGGCGGTTGAGTATTGCAAGGGCGCTGATCAATAAGCCTGAATTGCTGATCTTAGATGAACCGACGACCGGCCTGGATCCGCAAGCCCGGCATACCATCTGGCAGCAATTGCGGCAGATGCAGAGAGAAGGCATGACTTTGATCCTCACAACCCATTACATGGAAGAAGCCGAGAGGCTCTGTGATCGCATTATCGTCATGGATCATGGGGCGTTACTGGCTGATCGCTCACCGGAACAGTTGATTTCCGAAGAGATCGAGGCTCATGTACTCGAGGTGCATGGATCGGGAGTCAGTGAATGGTGGGGTACCGTGGAATTGCCGACAGGGGTTCGCTGCGAGAAGGTTGGAGAAACGGTATTCTTCTACGGAGAGAACCTTCACGGGATCGTGGATCGCCTGGACGGTAAATCGGGTCTTCGATATTCCTACCGGCCGGCGAATCTGGAGGATGTTTTCCTGAAATTGACCGGGAGGGATCTTCGTGATGTCTGATAGTGTATTCCTTCCTGCGGAGAGGGTGTTTTCGGTCTGGTCCAGGAATGCGCTCGTCTGGCGAAAGTCTGCCTTGCGGTCCCTGCTCGGAACCTTTTCCGATCCGCTGCTTTATCTTCTAGCCCTGGGTTACGGCTTGGGTCGGTTCATCGGCGAGGTCGATGGATTGAACTATGTTGTTTTCCTGTGTTCTGGAATTATCGCATCCAGTGCGATGAATGCGGCGACCTTCGAAGGACTTTACATGGCCTACACGCGGATGGAAACCAACAAGACCTGGGAGGGTATTCTCTCGACGGCGATCGGCCTGCCAGAGGTCGTATTCGGTGAAATCTTGTGGATGGGTACCAAGAGCGTGATCAGCGTGACCGCGATTCTCAGCGTAGCGCTGCTACTGGGTTTGGTTCAGAGCTGGATGGCGGTGCTCGTGATCCCGGTTGGATTCCTTTGCGGCATCTGTTTCGGAGCAATGGCAATGGTGGTTACCTCGTACTCGAGGAGTTACGAATTCTTTCTGTATTACGTGACCTTGCTGGTTACTCCGATGATTCTCTTGAGCGGGGTGTTTTTTCCGCTGTCGTCGTTGCCGGATGGGGTTCGCCTGGCGAGTGCAGCATTGCCGCTTCAGCACGTTGTGATCATGGTTCGCGCCCTAATGACAGGGTCGATGGAACTGGTCGACCTCGTACACCTGCTGGTGCCGCTATTGTTCCTGTTGGTCGCCGGATTTATAGCGCTGGGCCAGTTCAGGAAGAGGCTGCAGAACTAAAGGCAAGTTCGGACAAGAATGGAAATTGGCAACGGTATATTTCGAGTGGGCGCTGTTCCGGCCATGGCACTGTTTAACTGGCTATAGGGTCGAGGATGTCGAGCGGCAGCGCGGCATCCAGAATTCGGCCGTTTGTATTGTCGAGTATGAGTTGGCAATATTTCTTTAACTGTAAATTAAGATGGGGTAGATGAACCATGGCTAAAGACAAAAGGAAAAAAAACGAATACAGGGACGAGTATCTGGGTTCCAACAAGATCATCAACAACGTGTGCGCAGCCATCGTGATATTGATTTTTCTGCTCCTGGTGTTGGGTATATCGGGCGTATTCGACAGATTCTTCTGAAGCCTCAGCCTGGCCGCTAGTCAGTCAATCGGTACGCAGATTTAGAAGGACTCGTGATTAAGGCGCCTATCGCCCATTCTCTATTCATCCCTATTGAACGACGGCTTCTTTCAAGGTATGTCCTGTATTCGCTTGATCCTCCTTGCCTGCGATCGCTAAGTGTGCGCCAATAAGATATTCGGCGACCCGTGGCAGGTTCCAACCTGGTTGGTTTCTCTCTGTTAGAATGCCGATTCTTGCACAAACTTGGCATTTCAGGCGGATGACCGTTTCGAGGAAAATCCCCGATCGGACAATTGGTACTACAGCCTGAATTAATGGCAAGCAAATATTTCGACGAACTTCACAAGTCCTTGGCCGACTGTCTTTCCAGAGATCGGCATCGTTTTGACCGCAGGCTGCGGAAATTCGGCGGCGGTCAGGTAAAGGGATTACATGATGCTGAGGAACTGAAAAGGCTGGAGGTCGCTATCCAGCGTTCGCTCGAGGCTAGGGCGAAGCGTAGTTCCAGTGTCCCGAAAATCAGTTACCCGAATCTTCCCGTCTCGGAGCGACGGACGGAGATTGGCCGTGCCATTCTCGATCATCAGGTGGTGATTCTGTGTGGAGAAACCGGGTCCGGCAAGACGACCCAGCTGCCGAAGATCTGCCTTTCGATCAGACGAGGCTGTTCGGGTCTAATCGGGCATACTCAGCCTCGCCGGCTCGCGGCGATCACGGTGGCACGTCGGATCGCCCAGGAAATGGGGCAAGCGCTAGGCGGACTGGTTGGTTACACGATCCGATTCCAGGACCGGACTTCTCCGCAGACACTGGTTAAGCTCATGACCGACGGAATCCTGCTGGCTGAAATTCAGAAAGATCCCTATCTCAGTCATTACGACACGCTGATCCTGGATGAGGCGCACGAACGAAGCCTGAATATCGATTTTCTTCTCGGGTACATGAAATGGCTTTTGCCGAAGCGCCCGGACCTCAAGTTGGTCATTACTTCTGCGACTATCGATCCGGATCGGTTTTCCCGCCATTTTGATGGTGCGCCGGTAATCCAGGTCTCCGGCCGTACCTATCCGGTGGAAATCCGCTACCAGCCGCTCGAAGAGAACGAGAACGATGAACCGGATATGGCGCGGGCCATACTGAATTCGGTGGACGAACTGGGACCTGAAGGTGACATCCTGGTTTTTCTGAGCGGGGAGCGGGAAATCCGCGAAGCTTCAGAATTTCTTCGGCGTCATTGCCAGGGTCGCTTCGAGATTCTTCCTTTGTTTTCCCGGCTTAACTACAAAGAACAGGAAAGGGTCTTTCGGTCTGCGGGTACACGGCGCGTTGTGCTTTCAACGAATGTTGCTGAAACATCGGTCACGGTTCCAGGTATTCGCTACGTGATCGATACCGGATTGGCGCGGATCAGCCGGTACAGTTACCGAAGTAAGATACAGCGGCTGCCGGTGGAGAGGATCTCTCAGGCCAGTGCGCAACAGAGGTCTGGTCGTTGCGGTCGCCTCGGACCAGGAGTTTGTATCCGTCTTTATTCAGAGGAAGATTTCGATTCTCGTCCGCAGTTTACCGATCCGGAAATCCAGCGCACGAATCTGGCTTCAGTGATCTTGCAGATGAAATCACTCGGTCTCGGAAATCTCGAGGATTTTCCATTTGTGGAAGCCCCGGACCCGCGGATGGTCCGCGCCGGTGTGAAACTTCTCGAAGAACTGAATGCCATCGATTCCCGCAAGTGCCTGACTGGAGTCGGGCGGGAGCTTGCCAGGATCCCTCTGGATCCACGACTCGGAAGG
>JANXGZ010000213.1 GCA_024958995.1 Methylococcales bacterium
CCATCCTGTTGAGCAATACCCGCTCGACACGAACAAGATCTTCGGCCGTATCAACACCGGCTTCCGGAGCAGAATCCACCGTAACGACCAGAACCCGCTCCCCATTCCAGAGAATGCGCAATTGCTCCAGCGATTCCATGCGTTCCAGGCCTGTTACCGGCCATTGCCTGTAACGACCTAGGAATTCAACCGAATAGGCATACATCCCGATATGGCGCTTGTGGCTGCCCGCGACTAGCCCTGCCTGCGCGTCGCGAGCGAAACCATCTCGATCCCAAGGAATCGTTGCCCGACTGAAATAAAGTGCATGACTATCCCTGTCAAGCACGACCTTGACTACGTTGGGATTGAACACTTCGGCACCATCACTGATCTCGGTCGCCAGTGTAGCTACACAAGCGGTACCACAATGGTCCAATGCCGATGCCAAGCTGCGGATCATTACTGCGGGCACCAGTGGTTCATCGCCCTGGAGGTTGACCACTAGATCGGAATCCTGCCATCCAAGGACCTCGCAAACTTCGGCAATCCTTTCCGTACCGTTGCTGTGATCCGGCCGGGTCATGACCGCAGTGACCCCGTATCCCTCAACGCATTCAGCGATCTCGTCGCAGTCGGTCGCAACAATTACCTGCTCTGCCTTCGCTTCCTTGGCCCGGTCACATACGTGAAGGATCATCGCTTTCCCGGCAAGCGGCAGCAGAGCTTTCCCCGGCAAGCGACTCGACGCGTACCGGGCCGGAATTACAATCTTGAAGCCAGCCATGGGTCCTTTTCCGGAATAGGTGTAGCCTCAGGAAAGCGCATCATATTCTTCCAGTGAAAGCTTCCGGGCCTCGTCCTCCAGCATCATCGGGATATCATCGCGTATCGGGTAAGCCAGGCGCTCTGCCTTGCAGATCAGTTCCCCCGCTTCTCGATCATAGCGTAATTTTCCCTTACACAGGGGACAAACCAGAATATCCAGCAATTTTCTATTCATGCAATCTGCCTTTCAAAATCTTCAATAATTGTGTTTCAAATCCGCAGTCAAGCTGTGCTTCCACGGGTACGTGCCAGTGATGATCCCGGGCAAACCGGAAACATTTCACGGCATCTTTCTCGGTCATCAGAACCGGCGCCTCGTCGTAAAAACAGAGATCCGTCTCTACGAAGCGGTGATGGTCTGGAAAACGGTGCACCTTTGGGCCAAGTCCCTGGGACACCAGATGATCAAAGAACCGCCCCGGATTGCCGATTCCGGCTACCCCGTGGCAAATCGACCCGGCCAGTTGTGGAAGCGGCACTTTGAGGCTCGGATGGAGATTATTTACGGCCCGATCACCGACCAGCTTCATACCGAATCCGCCAGCCTCGGCTTCACCGTGATACACCAGAAGATCGGCGGTCTTAAGACGTGAAACGCTTTCCCGCAAGGGCCCTACCGGCAGACACAAGCCATTGCCAAATTTCCGGGTCGAATCTACGACCACAATTTCCAAGTCGCGTCTAAGCGCATAGTGCTGCAACCCGTCATCTGAAATAATGATATCGCATTGCCCTGTTTGCTCGAGTTTACGCGAACAATGAACCCGGTCCGGCCCCACCTCTACTGGACATTCGGTCCGCCTCGAGATCAGTACAGCTTCGTCACCCACGAGCCACGGGTCACTGTCGGGATCAACGCTTTGAGGCCAACTCGACGCCATGCCGCCGTAACCGCGGCTGATGATCCCCGGCTTCCATCCATTCCGTGTCAAAAACTCCGCCAGCCAGATAACGAGCGGAGTCTTGCCGGTTCCCCCAACCGTCAGGTTCCCAACCACCACCACCGGGCAGTCTGGTCCATCCGCAGCCATGAACCCGGCTGAATACAGGCCCCGTCGAACCATCGACACCAGGCGAAACGGCCAAGCCAGCGGAAACAGATATCGAAAGTATGACTCTGGACTGTACCACTGGCGCTCGATCCAGTTGGACAATGCGGGAACGTTCAAGCGCTAAGCCCTCGCCACGACTCTGCGAAGCGACGGTATGTTGCCACGGGCTGCTTCCGGCACATTCGTATCCTCTCTAAGGAGATGAATTGCGCGGATTTTCAGTGGCAAAACTGATTCGTACCAATTCCAACTGCCTTGCCGCGTCCAGGATGCGGACTACCGCTTGGTGAGTCGCCCCCGCATCAGCCACGATTACCAGCGTGGGATTGTTGCGGTTACGGACCGCTAGCCGAATGGCGTCTTTCAGGGCCGCCACATCGGAACCGAAAACCTTCTTCCGATCAATAAAATAATTCTCACGGATATCAACGCTGATCTCAAGGATGTTCTGTTCCACCGGATTCTGGCCCTCGGCCCTCGGCAGTTGGAGCTGCAATTCCTTTTCCCGATCGAAGGTGGTTGTGAGCATGAAAAAAATCAGCAGCAGGAACACCACGTCGATCATCGGCGTCAGGCTGATTTCAAGATTTTCGGGCTCACGATCCCTGAATTTCATTGCAGGTCATCCTCGCGGTTACCATGCAGTATCTCCACCAATTTCAGAGACTCCTCTTCCATTTTCAGTACCAGTTCCGTGACCCGTCCCTGAAAATATCGATAAAACATGACACTGGGTATGGCAACCGCAAGCCCGGCCGCAGTGGTAATCAGTGCTTCCGAAATTCCCCCAGCCAGGACCGCCGGGTCCCCGACTCCCACTGTTGTGATCACCGAAAAGACCTTGATCATCCCGACCACGGTACCGAGAAGACCCAGCAGTGGAGTAATCGAAGCGATAGTTCCGAGCGTGTTCAGAAAGCGGTCAAGATCGTGTACCACTTGGCGCCCTGTTTCCTCGATACTTTCCTTCATGACCTCACGGCCGTGCCGATGATTATTGAGCCCTGCGGCAAGGATCGCACCAAGCGGCGAACCGCGTTTCACCATGCGGATCTGAGCTGCATCCAACTTTTTTTGTCGATAAAGATGCCAGATTTCAGGAACAAGGCTTTGAGGAAGGATACGGCTGGTCCTGAGAGCCCAAAGGCGTTCACCAATGATTCCCGTCGCCAATACAGAACAGATCATGATCGGTATCAGGAGAAGCCCCCCTTTTTCTAGTAATTCGAACACTGTCGTCAGATCCTCTCGATGTTTGGCGAATTCTATTCGAGTTTATTTTGTCTGTTTCATGAAGATAGGCTTTTCTGCCCCCGGATAGAACAGGAGCTTCTGGAACTTATTCGAATACAAGACCTTCACTTGCACTATACATATACCTGAAGCTGGCATAAACCGGGCAATCATGGAATGGACCAAGCGCCGACTGCAAAGAATCTGTAGCAGTATTTATTTCTATACCTGAACGAAAATCTACCGGGCCGTCGGTTACTGATTGCTAACCAAGCCTCGGCAAGCAGGATAGCTTTCTCATCAATCCTCACCTTCGTTGGTCCGAACCCAGACCCATGCAATTACCAGGGCGAGCAGACAGACCGCCGATGCCCCACAAAATACCTGCCGGGCACCAAGTTCGTCCCACAAGGTACCGCTGACCAGGCTACCGAGCATGCCGCCCAGCCCGAAACTCATGCTGCTGTACAAGGCCTGCCCCCGACCATGACTTCCTGATGGAAAATAAGCGTGTACCAAATGAATGGCCGCCACATGCATCGAACCGAAGGTCGCTGCGTGCAGCAC
>JANXGZ010000280.1 GCA_024958995.1 Methylococcales bacterium
GTCCTGCCCGAGGGGTTGGCTGATTGTCAGGACCAATTCGCCGGGGCCGCCGATTTTGGGTAACATGTACCCGGGCAATTTCTGCATCATCAGACGTGAGGTGTAAACCCAGGCTGCCGTCTGTCCCATCTCGGTAGTACTTCCGCTTCCCATCGATCAAAATTGATGGCGGCTTGATCGTACTCTGTGAAAAATTAATGCGTTCAACCGGATCTTGGTCTGACTCCGATCCGGCTGGTGTTGGATCGTTTTGTTGCGCTGTTTGATGCAAAGGGTGTCCAGTTGGTCATCATTGGCAGGGGCATCGGCGTTAACCCGGGAAGCGGGCGAACAGTTGTGACTGGTTATTTTTAAACGGGTGCGAAATCCCCTGCTTCAATTTTTGAACTTTCAACAAAGAAGGACCGGGTTTTCCGGCGAAGAATACGATGGAAATACAGTTGGCGTTGCAAACGGTCCTCGACAGGAAGGACTTGAACGCGGAAGGCATGAGAAGTGTTATGCATACCATCATGTCCGGGAAAGCGACCGCCTCACAGATTGCGGCATTCCTTACAGCGTTGCGTTGTAAAGGCGAGACGGTCGAGGAAATCACTGCTGCTGCTCAGACCATGCGGGAACTGGCAGCAAGGATTCCGGTTTCGGATGAACATCTGGTCGATACCTGCGGGACCGGGGGTGATGGCAGCGGTACCTTCAATATTTCGACCGCCAGTGCCTTTGTAGCGGCAGCGGCGGGAGCTGTTGTCGCAAAGCACGGCAATCGTTCGGTTTCTAGCCGTTCCGGTAGTGCCGACGTACTTGAAGCTGCCGGTATCAATCTTGACCTGGATCCGGGGCAGGTCGCCCAATGCATCGAAAAAGCCGGAATCGGGTTCTTGTTTGCGCCGGTTTTCCACGGTGCTATGAAGCATGCAGCGGGTCCGCGTAAGGAAATGGGAGTGCGCAGCCTGTTCAATCTGCTCGGGCCGCTGTGCAACCCGGCCGGTGCTCGCAACCAGGTTCTGGGCGTTTTCTCCGCCGAGTTATTGGAACCGATGGCGCGGGTACTGGAACGTCTGGGAAGTCGACATGTCCTTGTGGTTCATGCCGACGATGGAATGGATGAAATCAGTATTGCCGGCCCGACAAGGATTGCCGAATTGCGCGATGGGTGGTTCAGGAGTTATACGGTTACCCCGGAGGAGTTTGGCCTAGTTCGAGCCCCTTTGACTCGAATCATGGCTGACGGGCCGCAGGAGAGTCTTGGAACGATCATCGAGATTTTTGCCGGCGAAAAGGGTCCGGCACGAGACATCGTAGCCATGAACGCCGGCGCGGCGATTTATGCCTCAGGCCTGGCGACCGGTCTCGAGGCCGGGATCCGGCGGGCAGAGCAGGTGATCGACGATGGTTCGGCGCGTCTCAAGCTCAACGCGTTGGTCAAGCTGAGCCGGTCCATGAAATCCAAAGGCTCAGGAACGGAAAGGCAGAAGGTATCCGTTTCGGATGGCGCCGATGTCCCGGCCGAGACCGTTGTCTCTGCTCCGGAAAACAAGCTTCGAGCGCAGAGGCCGGACGTTTTGCAGAAGATCTTGGATCACAAAGCTGAAGAGGTCACACATCGCAAATCCCGGATGAGTTTTTCCGACCTGCAGGTTCAGTGCAAGGATCTTGCAAGTCCGCGGGGGTTTTACAGGGCGCTTAGAGAACGCGTTCAGCGGGGTTTGCCGGCGGTCATTGCAGAGATCAAGAAAGCATCGCCGAGCAAGGGAGTGATCCGGGAAAATTTTCAGCCAGTACACATAGCCCGTAGCTACGAGCAGGGCGGGGCGACATGCCTATCGGTACTCACCGACCAGAAGTTCTTCCAGGGATCAGAGGTTTACCTGCAGCTTTCAAGAAATTCATGCAGCCTGCCGGTCCTGAGGAAGGATTTCATTATTGATCCTTACCAAGTGGTCGAGGCCAGAGCAATCGAAGCCGACTGTATTCTGTTGATCGCCGCAGCGCTTGAAGACGGGCAGATGCGTGACTTGGCAGGAACAGCAGCCGATCTCGGTATGGATGTGTTGGTCGAGGTGCACAATGCCGAGGAACTCGAACGCGCACTGGTGCTTGACCTGCCGCTTATTGGGATCAACAATCGCGATCTTCGCAATTTTGAAACTCGTCTGGAAACAACTCTGGAGTTGCTCGACAAGATTCCAGCCGACCGGTTGGTTGTAACGGAGAGCGGGATTCATACTCCAGCCGATGTTGAACTGATGCGCAGTCATTCGGTCAATGCTTTTCTGGTTGGAGAAGCTCTTATGAAGGCCAGAGAGCCGGGTGAAAAGCTGGGCGAACTGTTCGGGGTTTAAGACTGTTCCTTGGTTCTAGCTGGTCCTCTGGCCGTTAATTTCAGTGTCGTGGAGCAGATTGCCCCTGATGTTGGGAACGCAGATCATTTTCTGCCTGCAATCTCTAGGTGTTGGCGCTGGTTCCGGGATTAGGCTGAACGTGGTTCGGTCAGCGGGTGGCGCAGACGATGATGGTTGTCTCCCTTGGTGACAATCAGGGCTGTTTTGGCAACAAACCGGGCACCAGCGTAGCAAATGGGGTCCGGCCAAAACGGTTTAGATGACCAACCATTGATGCCTGGAAACGAGGTGGGGTAAAAATTGTGCTACGGTATTGCGCCATTTTTTTACAATGAGGGGTTATATGGCAACACGGATCAAATGGATAGAAAACGCGATGTTTCTT
>JANXGZ010000033.1 GCA_024958995.1 Methylococcales bacterium
ACAATGCCGCGTTCGATGCGAACGACGCCGGACAGGCCGCATCCGCGTGCAATTTCGGTGGCCTTGGTGGACCAGGGAGTGATGGTGCCAGTCCTCGGAGCGATCACCAGCGAATCATGTTGTTCGAAGCACGACACGGGACGTTCCCCGTAGCCAAGGAGTTCGGACAAAAGATCCATCGCCCGTTCATCGAGTCCGGATTCCAACTCAACATAGTGCTGGAACCGAGCTTCCAATGCCCGAAGGTCGGACTCTAGTTCTTGTAAATCGCTGAACAGTCTTTGCTGTCTGAACAAAGACAGGGCCAGCCCACCGGGCTGTTTAATGATCATATGATTCGGAAACTGTTGCGATCAATTGAAATCAGACGGCTGCAAATCTATCTTTCCGCCAGTTGCTGGTCAATCTTTTCCCTGATCATCTGCAACAGATCGACTCCGGTTCCGTCGGACAAGGTTTCACCATCTTCATCAAGGATCCACACTTCCGTCTTGTCCGCTTGCTTGCGGACGCTGACCCGCAGGTGAAGCTCCTCAGTCCAACCCGGATCTGTAAAAAAGACTGACAGGAACCCGCCATCCTCTTCACTCTTATGTTCGAAGATGACGTAATAGACCCCATCCGTACGGTTTAGGTCCTCTACTTCGATTTCCAGACGGCTCAAGGCACGACCGACCATCCTCCAGGCAATGGAGAATTCGTCATTAACGGTGATATAAACACCCTCGTCAGTCCTTTCCACGGGTGCCTTTGTTACGGCCTGTTTGATATCCGGAATGCCTGTTCCTATACCGGGAGCCTGCCCGATCCCTTGCATGGCAGCAATGCCGTCGGAAATGCCAACCCCGATTCTGTCGCCGGATGGAATCGGCGATTTAGCGATGCTGAAAGCCGTCAGGTCCGGTGGAATTTCGAGGGGTGCGATCTGCTCGCTGTACTTGTATTCCTTCTGACGGTCCGGGAGTACATTCCCGAGATAGCCGCAACCCTGGAGCGTGCCGAGGATCAGGAATGCGGTTAGAATGCGCATGGAATCGTTCGCATGGCAGGACTGAACAGGGCCTTTCGGCTACGTTTCACTCAGACTCCTGCTTGGTCCATCGCATCACGAACCAGTTGCCTGAAATCATCCTGAAGCCAAGTGAGCGGAAGACGAATTCCGCAATCAATCAATCCCATTTCATGAACTGCCCATTTGGCAGGAATCGGGTTGGACTCAACAAAAAGCTGTTTGTGCAGACCGGCGATACAGCTGTCGTATTGTTCCGCGACTTGCCGGTCCCCGGCAATTGCAGCCTTACACATCTTGTGCATGAGGGCGGGCGCGACATTTGCCGTAACGGAGATCACGCCAACACCGCCCTGCAGACAAAACTCGCAGGCCGTTTCGTCATCTCCCGAATACATGGGAAAGCCTTCACCGCAAAGTTCGCGGATCTGGTGAGCCCTGCCGAGGTCCCCAGTCGCTTCCTTGATTCCTGCGATATTCTCCACAGGCGCCAATCTCGCAACGGTTTCCGGTAGCATATCACAGGCGGTACGCCCCGGGACGTTATAAAGGATCTGCGGTATGTCCACCGCTTCTGCCACGGCCTTGTAATGCAGGTAAAGACCCTCTTGGGTCGGCTTGTTATAATAGGGAGTCACCAGAAGGCAGGCATCGACACCGCATTCCTTGGCCCTGCGCGTCAGTGAAATGGCCTCCGCCGTGGAATTGGCCCCGGTACCCGCGATCACTGGAACACGAGCGCGCGCCGCACTGACAACCTGACGTATTACAGCGCAATGCTCATCCTCGTTCAGCGTTGCAGATTCGCCGGTCGTTCCGACGGCGACAAGGGCGTCTGTTCCCTGTTCAATATGATATTCGATCAAGCGATCGAGACTGGCCTGGTCAAGTGAGCCGTCAAGATGCATGGGCGTCACCAATGCAGCAATACTGCCCTGAATCATCCCTATTTCCCCACAGATAAATCGATAATTTTACCGTGTACGCTGCCGTTCTGACAAGCAACAACCATTGACCTCATAACGTTCGAGACATTATCCTTTCGTTCGCCCTTCCTGTCGGAAAACACAATGAATCTTCAAACCCTTCTGCGACAAGACAAGCCCCTGATAATGGGAATACTGAATCTGACGCCGGATAGCTTCTCCGACGGTGGTAGTCATACGGATCGAGGCAACGCAGTTCAGTTTGCACTGAAGATGGTTCGGGAAGGTGCCGATATTATTGACGTTGGCGGCGAATCAACGAGACCTGGATCAAAAAGGGTGTCCGCCATCGAACAGATCCGACGGGTCGAAAGCGTGATCTCCTCGTTGCGCAAGACCTTGCCGGCCGAAGTACCGATCAGCATCGATACGACCCGATCCGAAGTCGCCCACGCTGCTGTCGACGCCGGCGCATCAATCCTCAACGATGTCACTGCCGGATGCGACGACAATCAGATGTTTTCCCTGGCGGCCGATAGAAACATCCCTTTGGTCCTCATGCACATGCAGGGCACGCCACAAACCATGCAACACGACCCAAACTATGACGATGTGGTCGGAGAAATTAGTTCATTCCTGGTTCAGCAGGCCAGGCAGGCAGAACAGGCTGGGGTCTCGGAGCGAAACATCATAATCGACCCAGGTATCGGGTTCGGCAAAACCCGCAATCACAACATGGAATTAATGGCCAACCTCAAATCCTTTGTGAACATAGGATACCCGGTGCTCCTGGGGACCAGTCGAAAACGGTTTCTAGGTTCCATCAGCAAGGAAACGGAAGCCCGCAATCTGGTCGGGGCGACCTGCGCCACCACCGTTCTCGGCGTACAGGCCGGTGTCCGGATCTTCCG
>JANXGZ010000107.1 GCA_024958995.1 Methylococcales bacterium
AATCTTGACACCATCCTGATCCCGAAAACCGGAACGCCGGGTGACGTCTACATGGTGGACGCGATGCTGACTCAGATCGAGGAAGCCATGGGGCTGAAAAAGCAGATCGGCATCGAATGCCTGATCGAAACGGCTCTGGGCATGGCCAATGTCGAGGCCATCGCCACCTCCAGTAAGCGTCTTGAAGCACTGCACTTTGGGGTCGCAGATTACGCTGCGAGCAACCGCGCCAGAACCACCAATATTGGCGGATTGAACCCTGACTATCCGGGAGATCAATGGCATGCAGCACTGACCCGGATGACCGTTGCATGTCGTGCATTCGGGCTTCGTCCAATTGACGGTCCGTTCGGTGATTTCAAAGACCCGGATGGCTATGTGCTGGCGGCGAAACGTGCCGCGGCCCTCGGGTTGGAAGGCAAATGGGCGATCCATCCCTCCCAGGTAGCACTCGCAAACGATGTTTTTTCACCCCCGCCGGCAGAAGTCGACAAGGCCAAACGGATTCTTATCGCTCTTGAAGAAGCTGCTGCACAGGGCAAGGGTGCAGCATCACTCGATGGCCGGCTGATTGACGCCGCTTCTGCCCGTATGGCGGATAACGTGGTTCGTGCAGCCGCTGCGATTGCGGCCAAGTCGGCAAATTAACTACACAAGAGGTGGCATGCTGTGGACATCCATGAGTATCAGGCAAAAGAAATTCTGGCAGAGTATGGAGTTCCTGTCGGAAAGGGCGGGCTAGCTTATAGTCCAGAGCAGGCCGTTTATCGGGCCAAGGAAATCGGCGGTGAGGTCTGGGCAGTAAAGGCGCAGATTCATTCCGGAGCACGGGGTAAGGCCGGCGGTATCAAAATCTGCAAGACCGATGACGAGATTTTTTCCTCGGCGGACGAATTGCTGGGCAAGACACTGGTGACCCACCAGACTGGTCCGCAAGGGAAAATCTGTTCCCGGCTTTACATTGAAGCGGGTACTGATATTGACCGCGAAATCTATTTCAGCCTGGTTGTTGATCGCGCCCACGAGAGGGTAGTGCTCATTGCCTCGGCGGAAGGCGGGATGGAAATCGAGGAACTTGCCGAAACCAATCCCGATGCGATTCTCAAGGTTTATGTTGAGACTGCTGTTGGCATGTTGGATTTCCAGGCGAGAGAACTGGCGTTTGCATTGAATATCCCGAAAAGCGCAATGAGCCAAGCTGTCGCAACGATCAAGGGATGTTACAGAGCCATGGTCGAACTCGATGCCAACATGGTTGAAATCAATCCGCTGGTGATTACCAAGGATGGCAATCTGATCGCACTGGACGCCAAGATGGGTTTCGACGAAAATGCCTTGTATCGCCAGCAGCGCATCGGTGAATTGCGCGACAAATCACAGGAAGATCACCGCGAAACGGCAGCATCGGACCGGGGTTTGAACTACGTCGGTCTGGATGGCGATATCGGTTGCATGATCAATGGAGCCGGTCTTGCAATGGCCAGCCTCGATATGATCAAGCTGGCCGGAGGAGAACCAGCGAATTTCCTCGATATCGGTGGTGGAGCCACTCCGGACCGGGTTGAGAAAGCATTCCGTCTGGTTCTAGATGACGACAATGTTGTCGTGATGCTCGTCAACATCTTTGCCGGGATCAACCGCTGCGACTGGGTTGCAGAGGGCGTGGTTCGGGCCGCCAAGAAACTTAATATCAAGATCCCGTTGATCGTGCGCCTGTCTGGCACCAATGTCGAGGAGGGTCGCAAGATCATCATCGACAGCGGATTACCGATCATCACGGCAGAGACTCTAGCGGAAGCCGCAAATAGGGCTGTGGAAGAACGAAACAAGGCGGTTGGACAATAAAATCACAGGGGAATAAAAGCCATGGCTATTATGATTGACGAAACAACGCCTGTGATCGTGCAGGGGTTTACCGGCAAGATCGGGAGCTTTCATGCGGAGGACATGATCAACTACGGCACCAATATCGTTGGGGGGGTAACCCCTGGCAAGGGTGGCACCACGCATCTGGGCAAGCCGGTGTTTAACACGGTTAAAGATGCAGTCAATGCTACGGGAGCGACCGCGAGTATCCTGTTCGTTCCGCCGCCGTTCGCAGCGGATTCCGTGATGGAAGCTGCAGACGCCGGCATCAAGGTCTGCGTTGCAATTACCGACGGGATTCCGACCCAGGACATGATGCGTGTCAAACGCTACATGCGGCGTTACAAGAAGGAAGACCGAATGCATCTGACCGGTCCCAATTGTTCCGGTACCATCAGCCCGGAACGGGCTATGCTCGGGATCATGCCCGGCCACATTTACATGCGTGGGGACATAGGCATTGTGGGTCGTTCCGGGACCCTTGGCTACGAGGCTGCGTCGCAGATGAAGAAACTAGGTATCGGGATTAGCACCTCGGTCAGTATTGGCGGGGACCCGATCAACGGCAGTTCACACCGGGATATTCTAGAGATGTTCGAACAGGACCCGGAAACCAAGGCAGTAATGATGATCGGTGAAATTGGTGGACCGCAGGAAGCCGAGGCTGGCTATTTTTCTCGCGATCACATGACAAAACCGCTGGTTGCTTACATCGCCGGATTGACGGCGCCCAAGGGACGTCGGATGGGGCATGCGGGTGCGATTGTTTCCGGGAGTGGTGAGAGTGCCGCTGAAAAGGTCGCAATCCTGAAGGAATGTGGGGTATACATCGCTCCGACCCCGTCTGAGCTGGGCACGACAATGGCGGAAGTTCTCGCCAAGGCCGGCTGAATCCGAGAATGGTTTTGGTCGCTGTCCAAAGTGCCTAGCTACAGGGCCGCGAATTTGGCGAGCGGGCGATCAGATTAAGGGAGGCATTCGGAATCCCCCGGATGCCCCTTCTCCGTTTTTTATACCCTGTCGGGTTTTGGGTTTGCAGCCATTTTGGGAATTTCTTGGTTGTCCGATCGTTCCTCCTCGAAGCCCCGGTGGGAGAATTTCATTGATTGATCCATCGAAAATTTCTATAATTAAGAGTTAAGATTTTGATTTATAGACTCAGGCCGGGGCTGGTTCCTATTTCCGGTGAGAAACTAGTCCATTGATTCTTTGTTTTCAGTAATTTAACAGTTTTAGGAGGTTTAGATGTCGATTTTCCCGCCGTTAGAAATCCCGAATACGCTGGCAGCTGGTCCCGGTCCCGGAAACACTGACCCAAGAGTTCTTGAAAGATTTGCCCAGACCGGTGTTGCGGACCATATGCAGAAAGACGTTCTTAGGGGTATGGTCGAAGCGAAGGAAATGCTTCGGACCGCGTTTGGTACCCAGAATGTTTACACCTACGGTGTTGGTGGAACCGGGTTTAGCGGCCTCGATTGTGTCTTCAGCATGATCTTGCCGGGTGATAAGGTCGTTGCCTTCGTCAATGGGACGTTTAGCGGTATCGACGGTCAGTCGATCCGGATGAAAGCGTCGACCCGCGAGGAACTGGCTGCGAATCCTATCGATCCCCAGCCTGAAAGCGTCACCATCGTGAACGTTGCCCACGGTCAGTCGGTTAGCGGCGATGTTGTCGAAGCAGCTCTTGCAGATCACAAGCCGATGTGGGCATTCATGGCTCACTGGGAAACCGGCAGTGGTCGTATCAATGATCTCCAGGGATTCAACGATGCCTGTGCCAAGCACGGTGTCATGGGCATTGTTGACGTAGTGTCCAGTCTCGGCGTTGCCGACTACGATATTGATGCTTACCCAGCCATCGTTGCATGGGCCTCGTGTCCACAGAAAGGTGTATTGAGTCTGCCGTTGACCTATGCTCCGGTTTCTTTTCGGGACGAAGCGATCGAAGTGGTCAAGCAGCGCGGCGCTTATACTTATGTTCATCACCCGGTTCTTGAAGGACGGCACTGGGGTATCGTGGATGGCAAGGATGTGGGTGCTGGCGGTTACCACAGAACTCATTCGGGGTATGCAATTGCCGCCTTCCATGAGGCTCTACGTATTCTGCTGACTCACGGCCGTGCTCAGAAAGCCGCAGATTACGAATACCATGAAAAGGCCCTGAGACAGGCTGTTCAGGCCATGGGCTGTGAAGTTACGTCAAACATGACTAGCCTGTTGGTTCTGAATCTGCCGGGCGATCTGGCGGGGCGTGAGAAGGAGTTGGTCGGGGGTTGCCGTGCTGAAGGTTTTGGTATCTGGCCGACCCTGTCCGAACCGGTTCAGGTCCGTATCGGAATCCTCAACCAGTTGACCGTGGAAGCGATCACCCAGATCGCGGGTCTATTTGCTGACGCGATGTTGAAAATGGGAGCTGATTTCAACAAGGACGAAGTTATGAACCAACTCAAGGCCTACTATACAGGCTAAATCAGATTGTCCCGCTGACTCGCGGGAAAGAACTAGGGGGGTAGTGGCCGGGAGGTCAATACCCCTTTTTTATTACCCGCTCAAATCGGTCGATGTTTGATCAATCACGCAGTCTTTACGTATTGCCCAGGGCTTTCTCCGGCCCGAAATAACTGCCGGTTCAAACTTCAGGTATTTTCGGATGCTTTTGTTCTTATCCGGTCCATCCAAGGCCTGTGGCAATGCAGTTGATTGACATCAACAGGGGTATCAAAACCCTTTTGCGCTCAGGATCGTTCTCGGGCAGGTTTCTGAAATGTCGGATTAGACGCATCTGTTCCCGGCCGATTAGGTTGACCGTTGGTAACCTGCGCGTGAGTTTTCGTCTGAAGCGAGGGAAACGTTCGGCCAGGAGATTGCTTCCGGACACACTGAGGACCTGTTCAACCGTCAGGTGGTATTCATCTTCAATCAGTCCGAAGATCTGCTGGCGGACCGTGTCGTTGGTGACTAGTTCGGAGTACTCCTTGGCAATCGAGAGGTCGACCTGAGACAAGGTTTTCTCGGCTTCGTCGATCACTAGGCGGAATAGTTTCGAATTCCTGAACAGTCTTGACAGGGTGTCGGTGTTTGGCTCGTTTAGCTCTTTAAAGGCCAGCAGAGCGCTTCCAAGTCCGTACCAGCTCGGTACCAGATGACGGTTCTGGGTCCAGGCAAAAACCCACGGTATGGCTCTCAGGTCGGCGAGTGAACTGGCACCGAAGCGCCGACTCGGACGCGATCCAATATTCAGGAGTGAGAGTTCTTCAACGGGACTGGCCGCTTCGTAGTATTCCAGTAGGCCAGGTTGTTCGACCAGATTACGGTAAGCTAAAAACGAATATTCGGACAACGACTGGAATGCTTCACTGAAACTCTCGCAATCCTTTTCCTGCTGCTCTGAAGCCGATCGCAACGAGTGTCCGATTACGCTGGAAGCAAGTAGTTCCATGTGATACAGGGCGGTACCTCGATTGGCAAACTTGGAGGAAACGACCTCGCCCTGTTCGGTTATCCGCATCTGTCCGTGTACGGAATCGGAGGGTTGTGCAGCAATGGCTCGCTCGCTGGGAGCCCCGCCCCGGCTGATCGATCCTCCTCGGCCGTGAAAGAAGGAAATCGGGATGCCGGTGCTTTTACCTACCTGGGTCAGGCGCGTCTGAGCCAGGTGGAGTTCCCAGTTCGATGTCAAGTAACCGCCGTCCTTGTTCGAGTCCGAGTAGCCGATCATGACCTCCTGTACCCCACCGGCCCACTGAAGGCTGCTTTGTACCAGAGTCCTGGACAAGAATGTCTGCATGATCGCGGGTGCGGCTCTGAGGTCCTCGATCGTCTCAAACAATGGAACGACCGGCAAGGTACAGGCTGGTGAGCTTTCTGAGGTGAAGAGCCCAGAATACCTGGCCAGCAGATAAACCCCCAGGATATCGGCTTCCGACTGGGTCATGCTCAGGACGAAATTTCCGAATGCCTGGGGATCCACTGATTCGCGGCTTTCCGCCACCATCTGGAACAGGATCAGAGTTTCGCGTGCGTTTTCCGGTAGGTTGGCAGATTCAAGAACCTTTGGGCTAGGTTCTACCAGTTCCGATAGAATCCACTGTTTCCAGGGTTCCGAGAATTTGCCGGGACAGTCGGACACGTCATTACCGGTCCTTAGTGCCCATATTGCCTGTAAAGTGTTGGTCGTGACCGTGGTGTTTTGCCGCAAGTCTAGGCTGGCGGTTCGGAACCGAAAAATTTCGACCGCGCGGCGAATCGGTTGCACCAGTGTTCGGGCAAGGGATTCGCAACGGCAGTGGTTCAGCGCATCTTCGAGGAAGACCAGATCCTCGATCAGTTCGTCGGCTGATCGATAAGCCGGGGCACGGGTTTTGGGGCCAGGAGTTGAATCCGTTGTTGTCTGGATCGTCGCATTCAGTTTTTCCGCGAGGCAGACTACGTACTGGCGGAATAACTCGCCCGGGTTTCGTTTCCCGACAATCTTCTGGTTGCCGGAATCGCATATCATTTGCGCAAGGCGTGAATGATATGCGTCAGGAAGGTCGACAGCATGCTGACCGATACTCAAATGGTTTCTGAGGTCTTGCAGTTGGAACAGGTATCGTTCGATACATGTGATCCGATGGGCGAGCAGCGTATCTCTAGTTACTTCGTTGGTAACGAAAGGATTACCGTCGCGATCGCCGCCAATCCATGACCCAAACTGGAAAAATGGTGGAAGTTGGAACGAATGGCCGGGGTAATGCCGATCCAGCGCCCATTCCAGTTTTTCGAACAGTTCCGGAACACGTTCGTACAGTGAATCGCGATAAAAATGCAGGCCCCAACTGACTTCCTGGCCGACGCTCGGCTTTTCAATACGAAGTTCACCGGTTAGCCACAGTAGATCGATTTCGTTTCGAAGATGGTCGATCAATTGCTTGCGTTCGCGTTCCGTCCAGCGAGGCGATTCCAGGTTCATCAAGTGAAGGTAAATACGGCGATGAATTTCCAGAACGGTAATCCGTTTTGCCTCGGTTGGATGCGCGGTAATCACCGGGCGTACATTGGCCATGTCGAGGAACAACTGGATTTCTTCAGCACTTGTTCCGGAATCTTTCAGTTGTTTTAGGACTTGTGGCAGACTGTTCTGTACGAAGTCGGGCCCCAGCTGGGTTTCGATTGCCCGGCGCCGGCGCATTC
>JANXGZ010000244.1 GCA_024958995.1 Methylococcales bacterium
GTGGTATCCGTCTAGAACAATCACTGTGTCCAGGCTCGCAAGTTCTATTAGAGCCTGCATGAACGCGTCCAAATCTGCGATTGCGCGACCGGAATTGTAAAACACCTGGCTAAGAAAGATTAGCTCGAATTGTTGCTGCCGAAGGGCTTCTATAAAGCGACCATTAAATGTACCGATGGGTTCTACGGGTATTTTTTTGACGGTAATCCCGACCTCTTCTTCAAGTCGTCTGGCTTGACGCCAGAAACTATGAAATTCGCTATCAGTTGTTAAGATCGAAAATGCTGCCTCCCGCCTGAAACAGGAGAGCAAACGGCAGATAAATTCATGGGTATTTGCACCGAAAACAATCTGTTCCGGTGTTTCGGACCCGATTAAGTCGGCAATCAGCTTCTGGGTTGGATGAAAAACCTCGTCCATGATCCGTTCCCACTTGTTATCAACGTATCGAGCCGAATCATCCCAGTGGTGCAGAATCGCATCACGGGTTACATCGGGCCAAAAATGATGACTGTGCGCCGTAAAATGGAGCTCGTCGGGGTGTAAAGCCAGAAAGCGGCTGAAGTGTTTTTTGTACATGATCTGCAATCTGCCCGGTCGTGGCGAAAACGCGCTCGAGTGAATTGTCTGGCATCAATGGTTTCGTATTTAGACAGGAAGAGTCGCGCTTCGTTTCGGCCGGAACTGCCGACTGCTGCCGTTCTAGTTAAAGGTCATGCTTCTTGTTTTCCAGGAAGCATGTGAACCTAAGGCGGACCCAGAAGGTCTATGAGGTAAGTGGAGTACTAGCCATTGCAATCAGCGATGGCTACGAGACCCAACGCCAAAATGTGAATCTGGCTATGTTCTCTAGATCGAACGCCTCCCAGGTTCAAGCAGGTTGTTTTTCTCTATGCTGCAGGAGTATCCCGGTACATTGAGGAGTCTCTTGTGGAAACGGACGGAGAACCACCATGGGAAACATTCCCAATCCGATGGGAACCGATGGATTTGAATTTGTAGAATACACGGCTCCCGATACCCGCGCCCTGGAAAATCTGTTTTCACAAATGGGTTTTGTCGCCATCGCACAACATCGTTCGAAAGATGTCGTTCTATATCGTCAGGGCGGAATTAATTTCCTCATCAATCATGAGCCGACCAGTTTCGCGCAAGCCTTCGCTAAGGCGCACGGGGCATCCATTTGCGCATTTGGTATTCGCGTCAAGAATGCTGCGGAAAGCTATGAACGGGCGATCAAGCAGGGCGCAGAACCCCATCCCTGCGATGCCCGCCCAATGGAACTGAATATCCCGGCGATCCGGGGGATTGGTCGCAGTCTAATTTATCTAATCGACCGTTACGGAGACCGCTCGATTTATGATGTTGATTTCAACGCTTACGAAGGGGTTGAATTCAGACCTGACGGAGTCGGTCTCAGCGAAATTGATCATTTAACCCATAATGTCAGTCAAGGGCAGATGAATCACTGGGCCCGTTTTTATCAACGGCTGTTTAATTTTCAAGAGATCCGCTATTTTGACATTCATGGCCAGACGACCGGCCTGAAGTCTCGAGCCATGACAAGTCCCTGCGGAAAGATCCAGATACCCATCAACGAGCCTTCCGATGCCAAATCCCAGATACAGGAATACCTGGATACCTATCACGGTGAAGGGATCCAGCACATCGCCCTCTCGTCCGATGATATTTATTCTACGGTCGCAGCACTTCGGGCCAACGGCATCGAATTTCTGGAGGTCCCTGATGTTTACTATGACCGGCTAGACCAACGTATTCCAGGACACAATGAAGACATTGCCAGGCTCAGAGCACAGCGGATTCTGATCGATGGCGCAGCGGAAAGAAGTACCGGATTGCTATTGCAGATCTTTACCATCACGGTGATCGGTCCGATTTTCTTTGAAGTGATCCAGCGCAAAGGGAACAGGGGTTTTGGCGAGGGGAATTTCAAGGCCCTATTTGAATCAATAGAGCGTGACCAAATGAAGCGGGGAGTACTCTAATGTCTTGGATTAATCTGCCCAGAATTGAGGGAAAATCATCCCGTCAGGCCCATGCCGATCTCCCGGAGAATACCTACGAAAGAGAACTGGGAAAAGAAGGGTTCTACGGCCCGGCTACACAGATGTACCATCGCCACCCGCCAACCGCTTGGCTGAATATCGAAGGCAGCATGAGACCGCGGGCGTTCGACACTGGGGAGCTAAGCACTTCTGTCCAGTCACCATCACAGGCCTCGTTGCTATTTAGAAATCCCAACGTACAGGTTCGGTTTGCCCGACTGGATAACGACATGGATCATCTGGTCAGAAATGCAGATGGTGACGAACTGATATTCGTTCATGAAGGCCAGGGAGAACTGTTTTGTGACTACGGCCATCTTGTATTCAGTGAGGGCGATTATCTGATGTTGCCTCGGGGAACCGTATGGCGTTTGAATGTCGAAAAGCCGGTGAGCCTGTTGTTGATCGAAGCGACCAATGACAGTTATCGACTACCTGAAAAAGGTCTGGTCAGTAATCAGGCGATTTTCGACCCGGCGATACTGGATGTTCCGGCACTTGATGAGGCTTTTTTTGCCCAACAGAATGACGTGGACTGGCAAATTGTTGTTAAGCGGCGGAATCAGCTGACGACTATCACTTATCCCTTTAATCCCCTGGACGCGGTCGGGTGGCATGGTACCTTGATGCCGGTACGCATTAACTGGCGCAGCATAAGACCTTTAATGAGCCATCGTTATCACGTTCCGCCGTCAGCGCATTCCACCTTTGTATCGAGCCGCTTTGTTGTCTGTACGTTTGTTCCGAGGCCTTTTGAAACCGATCCTGCCGTATTGAATGTGCCGTTTTTTCACAGTAATGACGATTACGATGAACTGATTTTCTACCACTACGGCAAGTTTTTCTCACGCGACCATATCCACCCGGGCATGATGACTCTCCATCCAAGTGGAATACCGCACGGTCCCCATCCCAAGGCATTGAAAAATGCCGCCGCAAACTGCGGTAAGGAAATCAAGGAAGTTGCTGTGATGATCGACGCCCGGGAAAGCCTTGATGTTGCCGAAGCTGCTCAAGCGGTTGAATGGACCGAATATGTAAATTCCTGGAAATGAAACTTGGATCCCTGAAAAGCCGCACTAGCCGGGATGGACAACTGGCGGTGTTCGATCGCGACCTCACACGTTTGCTGGAAGTCCGGGAATCGGTCGGCACACTACAGGCAACTTTGGAAAATTGGGACCGTACTGCTCCTGATCTGGCGGCCATTTACGAATCCTTAAATCGCGATCACTCCATGGGGCGCCCCTTTGACTGGTCGGAACTGGCCGCACCCCTGCCGAGGGCGTATCAGTGGTTAGACGGAAGCGCCTACCTGAGCCATGTGGAAAGGGTCCGTAACGCACGTGGTACGACCATGCCGCCGAGTTTCCTGGAGGACCCTTTGATGTACCAGGGTGGATCCGACAGTTTTCTTGGGGCCCGAGACCCGATTGTTGTACAGGACGAGGCCTGGGGCATTGATTTTGAAGCTGAGGTTGCCGTGATTACCGATGACGTGCCGATGGGTCTATTGGCAGACAGGGCAGCTGGCCATATTCGATTGCTTGTACTCGTTAACGATATCTCTTTGAGAAACCTGATTCCTACCGAACTGGCGAAGGGGTTTGGATTTCTCAACGGCAAACCATCAAGCGCTTTCTCCCCGGTTGCGGTGACTCCTGACGAGATGGGGGATCGTTGGGACGGAACTCGTCTGCATGGTCAGCTCAAGGTTTACTGGAACGAAGATCTGTTCGGAACGGCCGATGCCGGGGCTGATATGCATTTCAGTTTTGCCGAATTGATCAGCCATGGGGCGAAGACACGCTGCTTGCAGGCCGGGACGATCATTGGCAGCGGAACTGTGAGTAACCGCGACCTAAAACAAGGCTTCTCCTGTATCGTCGAGAAACGAGTAGTAGAAATTGCTGAAAAGGGTGAAGCAGTGACTGCATTCATGCGTTTTGGCGACACCCTGCGTATTGACATGTTGGATCGTCAGGGCAGATCGGTTTTTGGCGC
>JANXGZ010000053.1 GCA_024958995.1 Methylococcales bacterium
TTCTACAGTACCCCGGGTAGACCCCAGGAGCCCCTTTCTGTACGGACAGTTGCTGCAGGGCTTTTCTGGAACAGGTGCAGGCATAAACCAGTCCTTGCTGTTCGAGGTCGGAAAGTGCCTCGTCATACTTTTCCAGTTGCCGACTCTGGTATAACACCGGCCCGTCCCAGGTTAGGCCGGCGGATTCTAATATCTCGAGTATTGCCGAAGTAGCCCCTGACTGGATTCGCGGTGTGTCTAGGTCATCAATACGAAGGTGCCATGAACCTGCATGGTGGCGGGCGTCCACGAAGCTTGCTACTGCGCAGAGTAATGAGCCGAGATGAAGTGGACCGGTTGGTGAGGGCGCGAAGCGGCCTCGGTACGGTTTCCCAGGGCCCTGATGTGGGTCGGTTGATGGGTTCACCGGCCAGCCTGGTTAATGGATGGGGTGCCCATACATAACCAATGAATTCGGGTCGGATGGATGCCACATATTGGCAGAGGCCGAACGGTTAGCAGATCATGCCCGAGCAGGGGAATGTGGGTAGCGGGCCGGTAGTCAGTAGGGAACCCGAAGCATAGCGAGAATTCCGCTGGGGCATCGCCGGTTTTATTTACCCGGTTTGTTTTTCGCGAATTTCGTCGAGCGTTTTGCAGTCGATGCACAGGGTTGCGGTTGGCCGTGCCTCAAGACGTCGGAGTCCGATGTTGATGCCGCAGGATTCACAAAAACCATAATCGCCGGAATCCAGGTAGGCTATCGATTCATCGATTTTTTTAATGAGTTTTCGTTCTCGATCGCGGGTTCGCAGTTCAAGGCCGAATTCTGATTCTTGGGTGGCCCGGTCATTGGGGTCCGGGAAGTTTGCTGCATCATCCTGCATGTGGTGGACTGTCCGGTCGACTTCTTCCATGAGTTCGGACTTCCAGTGCCCCAGGATCGTTCGAAAATGGCCGATTTGAGCCTCGTTCATGTATTCCTCGCCTTCGACTATTGTGTAGGGTTCGAAGTTAAAGAATGTTTTTTGTGGGTTGTTAGTAACCACGCTTACTCCTAAATGATAGATCGTGGATTAAATTTAGTCATTAATAGCAGAATAGATCTTAATCTGCAATTTCTGGTCAGAAAAAACAGCGCCCGTATAGGACGCTGTTTTCTAGATGAACGGCTATCTATCCAGCGGTTCTTTATGCAACAGCAGACTGTGCCTGCTCGAGTCTTGTGCGGAGCTCTTTTACTTCCTGCTTGAGTTCTTCCGGGCAGTGACTTCCAAATGACTCGTAGTACTCGATAATCGATGGAATTTCCTGCAACCAGCCGTCAACATCGACTTTAAGCAACTCAGCAATCGCAGCATCGTCCAGATTCAGTCCATCCAGATCCAGAGCGTCCATGGTCGGTACCTGACCGATTGGGGTATCAATCGCTTCTGCGGTTCCGTCGCAACGGCCAAAGATCCATTTCAGAACACGGCTGTTCTCGCCGAATCCAGGCCACAGAAAGCTGCCTTCGTCGCTCTTGCGGAACCAATTGGTATAGAAGATCTTGGGCAGTTTTGCTCCTTCCTTCTTGCCCATTTTGAGCCAGTGACCCCAGTAATCTGCCATGTTGTATCCACAGAACGGCAGCATGGCCATTGGGTCACGGCGCAGTTGACCGATTTTGCCGAAAGCGGCGGCGGTCATTTCACTGGCAATGATGGTACCCATGAAGGTTCCATGAGCCCAGTCACGTGCCTCGTGTACTAGAGGTACAACGGTAGCTCTGCGGCCGCCAAACAGGATTGCGCTGATGGGGACTCCCTTTGGGTCTTCCCATTCATCCGCGATTACCGGGCACTGACTTGCAGGGCAGGTGAAGCGGGCGTTGGGGTGAGCCGCTGGGGTATCAGAATCCGGGGTCCAGTCGTTGCCTTTCCAGTCGGTCAGGTGAGCGGGTGCTTCATCGCTCATTTCTTCCCACCAGACATCGCCATCGTCTGTTTTGGCTACGTTAGTGAAAACACTGTTCGAGGTCAGTGTCAGCATGGCGTTGCGGTTTGAATCCATGCTTGTTCCCGGTGCCACACCGAAGAAACCGGCTTCTGGATTGATGGCGTATAGCTGACCATCGTCTCCGTACTTCATCCAGCAAATATCGTCGCCAATGGTTTCGACTTTCCATCCCGGGATGGTTGGGGTCAGCATCGCCAGGTTGGTTTTTCCGCATGCGCTCGGGAACGCACCGGCAACGAAACGAACCTGTCCTTCCGGATTGGTGAGTTTCAGGATCAGCATGTGTTCGGCGAGCCAGCCCTGATCTCTTGCCATGGCGGAAGCGATCCGCAGTGCGAAGCATTTTTTGCCGAGCAGTGCGTTTCCACCGTAGCCGGAACCGAAAGACCAGATTTCACGGGTTTCGGGGTAATGTACGATGTAGCGGTTGTCGGGATTACAGGGCCAGGCAACGTCGTCCTGACCTTCTTCCAGCGGCGCGCCGACAGAGTGGATGCAGGGAACGAAGATTCCGTCTTCACCTAGCGCGTCAAGCACCGACTGACCAACGCGGGTCATGATGTGCATGTTGGTGACAACGTACGGAGAGTCAGAGAGTTCAATGCCGATGTGAGCGATCGGAGAACCAACCGGACCCATGCTGAAGGGAATGACATACATGGTCCGTCCCTTCATGCAACCGCTGAAAAGCCCGTTCATGGTTGCACGCATTTCGCTAGGCTCGCACCAGTTGTTGGTTGGGCCAGCGTCTTGTTCGTCTTCGGAGCAGATATAGGTCCGATCTTCTACGCGGGCAACGTCTGCCGGTACGGAGCGAACGTAGTAGCTGTTCGGACGTTTTGAATCGTCCAGTCGTTCAGCGGAACCGGCTTTGACCAGGATGT
>JANXGZ010000148.1 GCA_024958995.1 Methylococcales bacterium
CCGGTCGATCGAACCCAGCGGGAAACGGGGGTTGTTACCAATCGGATACCAGGTGTCCCCGTACCGTGCTGTACGCCGCAATGCCGGACCGCTCTCGCCCCCGACCCATATCGGCGGGTGGGGTTTCTGCACTGGTTTGGGAAGAAAGCTGATATTCCGGAAGCGGACAAAGTCTCCTTCGAAAACCGGGTCGTCCTCGGCCCACAGTATCTTGAATGCCTCAAGGTACTCGTCGGTCACCTGCCCGCGCTGGTCAAACGACGGCGCACCGAGCGCTTCGAATTCCTCCCGCATCCATCCCGCCCCAACACCGAGTGTCATGCGCCCATGTGAGAGCACATCGATGGTCGCCACCAACTTGGCCGACTCCAGAGCACCCCGGTGTGGAATCACAGTCACCGACGTGACCAGGCGAGGCCCCGTGGTCACTGCAGCGAGAAAGGTAAGCACGCTGAACTGGTCGAGACAGGATCCTGACTCGGACCCCGGAAAGTCGCCTGAAGGTGAATAGGGGTAGCGCGAGTCGATTTTTCGCGGCACTACGATGTGGTCAGGAACGGCAAGGTAGGCAAATCCGAGTTGGTCCGCGCGTCTGGCCAGTTGTTCGATCGTTTGCGGTTCTGCCAGCGGCCCGCGCGTGGGGATAGTCATTCCAAAATCCATGGTATTTTCCTTGTTTTACGCTATCGGCAACAAATCGACTGTGTTGACGAATGAGAAGCTCTGATTTCTAAGCAATCATCCGGTCGCCAACCCCATAACGACCGGGGAAAATGACCAAAGGCGCTTACCCTAATCTGTAGTATCGCCGGTGGTGAACCCATCCACTCCACTTTCGCCAATAAACCCAGACAGTCGATGGCCGGACCTGTCCAGTAATGAATGCCACGGGTTTTCGAGTCCCATTACACTGCCCATTTCGATCAGACGATTATCGATTATGGGAAGGATTGTTGTCTAGGCTTTACTCATGGATTCTATGGGCGAAGAATCCATGAGTACCGTCAAGGCATTAAGAGTTGTCTAAGTCCTCATGGCAAGGTAGATTGGCATTGTCCAAATGCGAGTTAGCAGCCAGTTCCAAACCTCGAACGGCAAGCATATTCTTTCAGCGAAGATTTCGAGAAATAGGCGTTAACCAAATTGACTAACTCATTAAATCAATAACACATACTGACTACAGGTTAGCAGAATGCCGAATATCTCAGATCTAAGTATCATGCTCTTTCCTTGGGGCGCGCAGAAAACCTCCGTAAATGAGATTGTTGAGATCGCCAAATTGGCGGAAGACCTTGGATTTTACTCGGCAACCATGCCCACCCACATGACCATGGCGCCGAGTTGGCTATTTGAAACCTTTCCCAACCACGATGTACTTGACGCGCTGGCGATAGCACCAGTCATCGCCGCAGCCACTTCGACGCTGAAGATCGGATTCAATTCGATCCTTCCACCATTACTGCCGCCTTACCAGTGGGCCAAGTACCTGTCGACACTCGACGTGATTTCCAACGGGCGGTTGATCACGGGGGCCGCGATGGGGTGGTGGGAGGAGGATTTTACTTCCATGGGCGTGGATCGAAAGGCACGGGGGAAACTATTCGATGAACAACTCGAAGTAATCACGCAACTGTGGACCCAGGACCGGGTTACATTTGATGGCGAGCACTACCAGTTGACCGACATCCCACTTGAACCTAAACCAGTGCAGAAACCGCACCCTCCTATATGGATCGGCGGCGGAGTCAAATCGATCTGGCGTGCTGCACGCTACGGCGAGTGCATCCTGGCTTTCTGGCCCAATGCGGACGAGGCCAGAGATCTATGGATCCCGAAACTCAAGGAAGAAGGGCAAAAATATGGCACCGATCCGAAACTGGCCAGCTTTACCTTTGCCTATGTCGCGGACAGCCAGCGCGATCTGGAGGCTTACGGATCGAAGCTACAGACCGCTGTAGCCTTTGACCAACCCGATGTCGATCCTCAACAGGTCACCATCACGGGATCGCCTGAAGCCTGTGCCGAACGTATCCACGCACTGCATGCGGCGGGCGTCTGGCACTTCGTGGTTGAATTTCAGTTTCACGGACTGGAGACACCCAGTTTTGCTATGAAGCAAATGGAGAAGTTCGCCAAACAGGTCGCACCATTGCTCTGAAGGATGTTACCACCTTTCAGATAGCTTCAAATAGCTGGAGTTTCACCTTCTTCGAGCACTGAGCAGTACCGCTTGTTGCCCGGTCCGGAATGGCCAGCGACGAGATTCCGACGTCACTGTCGGCTCTACCGGCCGCCCATCGGCGAATCACAAGAGACTGGATTTCCCGATCACGCGCCCTGTAAAGCGGCGTACTGATCCAGCAGCGGCATCACCACGTCCTGGCCTGCCGACGGCAGTTGCAGGAGCACCCGCATGACGCCGGCTTCCTGGCACTTGGCGAGGTAATCCGCCTTTGGAGGAGCCCGAAACACACTGACCGCGATCGAATCCATGTCTCGACCCGCTTCATCGGCATAGCCGCGCAACTTCTCCATCGCCGCTTTGGGATCGGTCATGTTGTTCCCACGGGGCATCCAGCCGTCGCAAAACTCCATTACCCGTCGCAGGCTGTACTTGGTCTCACCACCCAACAGGATGGGAGGATAGGGTTTCTGCACCGGTTTGGGCCATAACCAGGCAGGCTCAAAATGTGTAAATTCCCCATCGTAGCTTGCCTCTTCCCCGGTCCAGATTGCCTGCATGGCTTTAACTCGGTCGACCATGACCCGAAAGCGGTCCTCATACCGGGTACCGTGGTTCTCCAATTCGTCCTGGTTCCATCCGGCGCCTATGCCAAACTCAAACCGCCCTTCGGAAATCAGATCCAGGCTGGCTACGGCTTTCGCCGTCACGATGGGGTCACGCTGGCTTACCAGGCAGATCCCAGTCCCGATACGCAGCGTCTGGGTCACGACAGCGGCCGCCGTCAAGTCGACGAACGGATCCAAGGTGTTGGAATATTCCCGGGGTAACGGTTCACCCCCTGGAAAAGGCGTTCGACGACTGAGCGGAATATGCGTATGTTCGGGCACAAACAATGACTCGAAGCCTCGTTCTTCCAGAGCACGGGCAAGGTCGACCATCCGAATCGAGTATTCCGTGGAAAATATAAAAACGCCTGTTTTCATGATTCCAAACCTTTAGGGAGATTGAATGCTCATATTATGTTTTTATCGCGCAACCCGTCTATACGCTCTTTGCTGTAGCCCAGTTCGTCCAGAAGATCATTGGTGTGCTGGCCCAAACCTGGCGCAGGCTGGGACGGAGTCTCGCCCTCGCTGCTTCGAACAGGGTTGGCAACCATC
>JANXGZ010000265.1 GCA_024958995.1 Methylococcales bacterium
GACTTTTTTTCGACGACCTCAATGCGGAGGGGTTTGAGGCCTGCTTCGGCTTCATGCGCAGCGTGGGCGACCATTTCATTCCGGCTTACCTGCCGATTGTTCAGCGAAGAAAGGAGGTGCCTTTCGGCGACCGGGAACGGTCGTTCCAGTTATACCGTAGGGGACGCTACGTCGAGTTCAATCTTGTATACGATCGGGGAACCCTGTTCGGACTCCAGTCCGGTGGCAGGGCCGAGTCGATCCTGATGTCATTGCCACCGGTGGTCAACTGGCAGTACAACTGGCAGCCTGAACCTGGTAGTCCGGAAGAGCGACTTTATACCGATTACCTGAAACCCCGTGACTGGCTCTGACTTGCCTTGCCCCTTATTCTTTGTTGTTGTGGGTAGCGAGCCGCTGAATGACATCCTCCAGTGATCCGGTGCGTGCGATATCGTTCTTAAACGTGGTCCGGTAGTTGGAAACGAAGCTGATGCCCTCGATCACTACGTCGAAAACCTTCCATGCACCCTTTCTGTGGATCATGCGGTAGTTCACCTCGATCGGAGGTGCTCCCGGTCTTAGGACTGCCGTCTTAACGAATACCTTGTCGTCGTTCGGCGCCATCTTGATCGGAAGGTATTCGATTTCCCAGTCCGAGTATTCGGAGAATGCCACCGTATAGGTCCTGACCATGAGGGCCTTGAATTCCTTTATGAATCGTTTTTTCTGGTCCTTGGTTGCCCGTTTCCAGTGCTTGGCCAACACCAGCGCCGAAATCCGGACAAAGTCGACGTGGGGGTCAAGGATTTCGGTTACAATTTCACTGACGCGTTTGTAGTTTCCGGCCGGCGGGTTCTCCTTCATGACGGCCTGCAATTTTTCTGCGGCTTCCTTGACGAGAAGCTGTGGCTCGCTCAGTTCCGTGGCTGCCCTGGCCAGACTACATCCCAGAAAAAACAGGATGATCAGCAAAGGTGACCGAAAGGTTTTGTGTAACATCAAGTCGCTCCTGTAAAATCGTTCCGGTAAATTATAGCTCAGAGGTCCCATTTTTTGATTAGCAGATTGACCCAAGCGGACGAATAGTAACATCGATACGTGGACATGCGATACTCGATAGAAAAACCTGCCGGAGGATTTCCGGCGATACGAAAAAGGCGGCTTCGGAGCAGCGCTTTTAGTCGGGTTTTGGTTCGGGAATCGATGGTGACGGTGTCTGATCTCATCTACCCGGTTTTCGTTGTCGAAGGTCAGGGCAAGAGACAGGCGGTGCTTTCCATGCCCGGGGTCGAGAGGCTTAGCCTTGACCTTCTGGTTGAGGAGGCTGGCGAGCTTGCCGCCCTTGGTGTTCCGGCGATCGCGCTTTTCCCGGTGGTGGGGAACACGGCGAAGAGTGAAGATGCCGCGGTATCTTATGATCCGGACGGACTCGTTCAGAGAACGGTCAGGCGCCTCAAGGATGAAGTTCCCGAGTTGGGGATCATCACGGATGTGGCGCTCGATCCCTATACCTCGCATGGACAGGATGGGTTGGTGGACCACCACGGTTACGTTGTCAATGATGAAACGGTTGAAGTGCTGGTGAGACAGGCCCTATCCCACGCTGAAGCTGGGGCCGACGTGGTTGCCCCATCCGATATGATGGATGGTCGGGTGGGCTGTATCCGGAAGGCACTCGAGACAGGGGGATTCCCCAACACGATGATCCTGGCTTATTCTGCCAAGTATGCCTCGTCGTTCTACGGGCCGTTCCGGGAGGCCGTCGGGTCTGCCGGTTCCCTGGGAGGTGGTAACAAGTATAGTTACCAGATGGATCCCGCGAATTCGGCCGAAGCGCTCAGAGAGGTGGAACTGGACCTGCAGGAGGGGGCGGACATGGTTATGATCAAGCCTGGACTGCCTTACCTGGACATCATTCGCCGGGTTAAGGAAAGCTTCGGGGTGCCGACCTTTGCCTATCAGGTTAGCGGTGAATACGCGATGCTACAGGCGGCGGCTCAAAATAACTGGCTGGAACTGCGGCCTGCCGTGCTGGAATCGCTGGTGTCGTTCAAGCGCGCGGGAGCCGATGCCGTGCTGACCTATTTTGCAAGAGACGTTGCGGAATGGCTGAAAGCCGGAGACATCTCCTGAATCGCGGAAAGAGTTATGATCGGACTACTTCGGCAGTGCCCGGCCTGATTACACTGGATCTCGAGCGAGGACTGATTGGTGGTTGATCCGGATCTTTACGCGGTATTCGGCCATCCGATCCGGCACAGTCAATCACCGACCATTCATCGATTGTTTGCTGACCAGACCGGACAAGTGCTGGAGTACGTTGCCCGCGATGTGCCTGCGGAAAACTTCGAAGCCAACCTGCGGGATTACGTTTCCCGCGGCGGCAGGGGGTTGAACTGCACGATCCCTCTGAAGGAATTGGCATACGGTATGGCCGATGAAACGAGTGAGCGGGCAACACATTGCGGAGCGGTGAACACACTGGTTGTCCGCAAGGACGGGTCTTTGTTCGGAGACAATACGGACGGCATCGGGCTGGTGAGGGATCTGCAGCAGAATCTCGGAATTCCTCTTCATGGCCTGGATATTCTGTTGCTGGGGGCGGGTGGAGCCGGCCGTGGCATCCTCGGACCGATTCTGGCCTGTCGTCCGGGGCACGTTTTTGTGGCCAATCGCACCGCGACTAGGGCGCTGGATCTGGTTCGTCAGTTCGACCGGCAGAGCAAGCTGGCCGGCGGTGCGTTAGAGCAACTCGGCGGGAGGTGTTTCGACCTTGTTCTCAATGCTACGGCGGCCAGTCTGAGCAACGACTTGCCGGTCCTGCCGGACGGGATATTGAAACCCGGAGGTTTTTGCTATGATCTGGCCTACGCCAGTCAACCGACAGCGTTCGTCCGGTGGGGC
>JANXGZ010000155.1 GCA_024958995.1 Methylococcales bacterium
CAATTGCCTCGATCGGACTACCCGCGGCAATGAAGCCCATCATGGGAATCAGGTTATCTGGCTCAGGGGCGTTTCCGGTAAGGCGTATACCACGTTGCCGGCCGTTTGCCGGTTGTATCAGCCCCGCTTCAACCAGTGCCTGGATATGCTTGTGCAAGGATCCGCGCGACTTGGTGCCGATTGCCTGGCATAGTTCATCCAGTGTGGGTGGGTTTGCAAAATTTGCGTCGTGTTGCAGCAGGAAATCGTAGATTTCTTGCTGGCGGCGTGTCAGAGAATGCTCAGCGTTCAAGGAACCTCCTTCTGTTCTCTATCGGTTCTCCTTCAGGATAGCTTAAGAACGAATGGAGAACAAGTGGTTTTTTATAAAAAGCATTAAATCCTATGTTTAGGATCTTAAACTTTTAAAGGGAAACGTTGTTGTGGCAGAGTGTGTCTCCAAGCCTTGGCGGTGTCCGCACGGGTGCCTTCATCGGTTGCAGAAGGGTTGCCGATTCGGGTGATTCTTTGTTTGTTTTGGAAGGTTTCGTTAACGATTAGGACTTGTTCTGGAACGGCTATATGCCGAATCTGGTCGTATGTGTAAGTCGCAAACCGATTTGCAGGGAAAAGTGTTAATCCCATTCGTTGGCTAGAAGTGTGGTGGTCGATCCGGGTGCGACCCTGGAATTGGATCTTGGTCAATGATACAGGGTGTGCGGTTGGTCGCGGTGTTGGCAAGACGGTTATAACTCATCAGATCGTTAAACGCGTTTTTCGGAAACATGACAGTAAAACGTAGGAACAAAAAAGGATCGCTTCGAAGGGGGCGAAAAAATAGTCTTCGGGCACGGTTATGGAACCGAATCCGAAGGTTATTTCTGTTCTGGGGAATCCTTATACCGGGCCTTGCTTTCGTGGTTTACATTGGGTATCTAGATTACTCGGTTCGCCATTTATTCGAAGGAAAGCGGTGGTCGATGTCGATTCCCGCTCACGTTTATGCTAGCCCGACAGAGCTTTACGTCGAAGCCCCGTTAAAGGCCGATGTATTCGAAGGTCTACTTCAGCAATTGAGATATCGAAAGGACCGCCGGTTATCAACCGAGGCTACCTATTTCCGTAACCTAAATCGATTCAAGATTAGGACACGGCCATTCCGGTTTTGGGATGAAGAGCAGCTTGGTCGAAGGATTGAAGCAGAGTTTGTAGGGGGAAAGGTAAAGTCGCTGAAGGACATTGATAGTGGCAAGAGCATTGCCATATTGCGCATGGATCCGGTCCAGATCGGCAGTTTTGACCCAGCCCACAACGAAGACAGAATCCTGTCTCGGCTAAAAGAGACTCCACCGCTGCTGATAAAAGCTTTGCTAGCCACAGAAGACAGGAATTTCTATCAGCATTACGGGATTTCTTTCAAGGCGACCCTGAGAGCGCTGATTGCCAATCTCCGTGCTGGAGGAGTGGTGCAGGGAGGTAGCACAATTACCCAGCAACTGGTGAAAAACCTCTATCTAAATCCGGACCGGAGCCTTTGGCGAAAGGTCAACGAAGCGATGATGGCGGTGATCCTTGAATTTCATTATGACAAGGACGAGATTCTCGAGGCCTATGTGAATGAAATCTTTCTTGGCCAGGAGGGGCGAAGGGCAATCCATGGCTTTGGCCTGGCGAGCCAGTTCTACTTTGATCGTTCTCTGGGTGATCTGAAACTTCACCATGTTGCACTGCTGACCGGCTTGGTCAAGGGTGCCTCCTACTACAATCCACGTCGAGCTCCGGAACGTGCCACTCGACGCAGAAATCTTGTGATCGACTTGATGAAAAAGCTTGGATACGTAACCCTCGAGCAAGCCAGTCGGGCTAAGAAAATGCCGCTTGAGGTCAGTAGCCGGGGGCGGCAAACCAAAACCCGGTATCCGGCGTTCATGGATGTTGTTCGTCATCAGTTGCGCCTTGAGTATAAGGAGGAAGAATACACGTCGGAGGGGCTCACGATTCTGACAACGTTGGAGTTGCCAGTGCAGAAAGCTCTAGAAATGAATGCCGAAAAAACACTCAAATCTCTTGAAAAAAGACCGAAGGTCGAGCAATTGCAGGTGGCAACGGTGGTCACTCGGAGGGAAGGCGGTGAAATTGTTGCCCTGCTCGGCGGGCGGGATCCACGGTTCTATGGGTTGAACAGGGCCACGGGCATTCGGCGCATGATTGGGTCGCTGGTCAAGCCTGCAGTGTATCTCACGGCGCTGGACGACCCGGAAAGGTATAGCGTTGTTACCCGTGTCGATGACATCGCGGTTGAACTCGAAAGCGGCGGAAAAATCTGGGCCCCAAGGAATTTTGACAGGAAAGAGCACGGGCCAGTCGAACTACACCGGGCGCTGGCTATGTCCTACAATCTGTCCGCAGTGCACGTGGGGCTGGATGTTGGCATCGGGCGTGTTGTAAAGACCCTTCGTAACCTTGGGGTTGAACGAAAGATCCGGAAATATCCGTCGATTCTTCTGGGGGCGATTGAATTGTCTCCGTTGGAGGTCACACAGATGTACCAAACCCTTGCAGCCGATGGTTTCAGGACTCCGTTGCGTTCGATCCGAGCGGTCATTGCCAACGATGGAACTCCGTTGCAGCGCTACGCTCTGACGGTGAGACAGGTGGTAGATCCAGCCACCGTGTTCTTGATCAATACCCTGCTCCAGGAAGTCATGCGGGAAGGGAGCGGTCGTTCAGTGTATTCGTTGCTTCCAGCAAACTACGCTGTTGCCGGTAAGACGGGAACAACGAACAATTTGAGGGACAGTTGGGTTGCCGGTTTTTCCGGTGATTACCT
>JANXGZ010000002.1 GCA_024958995.1 Methylococcales bacterium
AAAGGGCGTCCGCGATGCTGGTTACTGGGTGTGGGAGGTTGGGCATAACCACTGCGCGTCTGAACTGACTGACGGTGTGGGGCAGAACTGAGGACAGGATGGCTCCGTCCCGAAGATGCAGGTGCCAATCATCCGGGCAAGTTATGGAAATGGATTGCATGGTTTACTCGTCGTTTCAGGTTAAGAGAGTATTTTATCTGCAGGTAGCCTTCACCTGAAAGCCCCTGGGACTTGAATTTTTGGAAGCCGTCCCCATATGTCGGATTTGCCAATGTAAAGTTTTTTGTTTTCTGGAGGGAATCAGTGCCCATTTACGAATACGAGTGTAAAGGCTGCGGCCACAAGTTCGAAGCGATTCAGCGAATCAGCGATGGTGCGCTGCAAGATTGTCCTGAGTGTGAACAGGCAGAACTGAAAAAGCTGATCTCTGCCGCTGGCTTCCGCTTGAAGGGCGGCGGATGGTACGAGACCGATTTCAAGGGCAGCGGCAAGAAAAGAAACCTGGCTGGCGACAAGTCTTCGTCGGGGAAGGATGGGGCCAAGACAGCGGCTTCAGCCAAAACCGAAAAAACTGGATCCTGAGCCTGATATTCGTACAGGCTGCTTGATCACTAACCCATGTGACTACAGGGGTTCAGTGCCAGGTATCCCCAATCCCAATCCTGTGCCCAGCCTGTTCTAACTTGCCTAACTGCAGGGCAATCCGTAAGATTCCTGGCTTTTTGAACGAATGTTGAGATAAAGATATGCGCACCCATACTTGTGGAGAGTTAACCAAGTCAAACTTGGGTCAGGAAGTTGACCTGTGCGGGTGGGTACACCGCCGGCGGGATCATGGCGGTGTGATCTTCATCGATCTTCGCGACCGTAGCGGTCTGATGCAGGTGGTCTTCGATCCCGATACTCCAGATACCTTCAGTCTTGCCGAGTCGGTGCGTGGGGAATATGTGCTGAAAGTGCACGGAAAGGTACGTGAACGTCCAGAGGGAACGGTCAATCCAGGCTTGCCAACAGGGCAGATCGAAGTGCTGGTGAGTAAACTCGATGTCCTCAACCGTTCCGAAACGCCGCCCTTTCCGCTCGAGGGCGACATCGACGTCAAGGAAGAAATACGGCTGCGCTATCGTTACATAGACCTGCGTCGTCCGGAAATGCTTGAGCGTTTGAAGTTGCGCACGAAAATCACCCGCAATCTCCGCAGTTTCCTCGATCAGAGAGATTTTTATGACATTGAAACGCCGTTTCTGACCAAGGCGACTCCTGAAGGAGCGCGGGATTACCTGGTTCCTAGTCGTACTCATGAAGGTGCTTTCTTTGCCCTGCCGCAATCGCCGCAGTTGTACAAGCAGCTGCTGATGATCGCGGGAATGGATCGCTATTATCAGATCGTTCGCTGTTTTCGCGACGAAGATCTGCGCGCTGATCGCCAGCCGGAATTTACCCAGCTCGATATTGAAACGTCGTTCATGGACGAGGAAGGAATCATGGGTCTGATGGAAGACATGATTCGCAACCTGTTCAGCGAAGTGCTGGAACAGGAACTGCCTGATCCGTTTCCGCGAATGACCTATGCAGAGGCCATGCGCCGATACGGGAGTGATCGACCGGATCTGCGTATCGAGCTTGAGCTTGTCGATATCGCCGACCTGATGAAAGGCGTGGAATTTAAGGTTTTCTCGGGTCCGGCGAATGATCTGGACGGACGTGTTGCCGCGCTCCGGGTTCCGAAGGGAAGCAAGCTGAGCCGTAGGGAGATCGATGAACTGACTGCTTTCGTGGCGATTTACGGAGCAAAAGGTCTTGCTTACATCAAGGTCAACGACCGCCATGCAGGAAAGGCGGGGCTGCAGTCACCGATTCTCAAATTCATTCCGGATGAGATTGTTGAAGCCATCCTGGATCGCTGCGCTGTCGAGACCGGGGATCTGATCTTTTTCGGTGCCGACAAGCAGACGATTGTCAACGAGTCGTTGGGCGCATTGAGGGTCAAGCTGGGTTGTGACCTGGGCATGGCCAAGAGCAGCTGGCAACCTCTCTGGGTTGTGGACTTTCCGATGTTCGAACGGGATCCAGGAAGGAAACGGTGGAATGCCTTGCATCATCCGTTCACTGCGCCCAGCGGAAGCCGTGAAGAATTGCAGGCTGACCCTGGAAACATGATTTCAAGGGCCTATGACCTAGTCGTGAACGGCATGGAGCTTGGGGGCGGTTCCATCCGTATCCACGATGCGCAGATGCAGGAAACGGTATTCGAGTTGCTTGGAATCGGAGAAGAAGAGGCCAGAACCAAGTTCGGTTTTCTGCTGGATGCGTTGAAATACGGTTGCCCGCCGCACGGAGGAATCGCCTTCGGACTGGATCGCTTGGTGATGCTGATGGCTGGAGCTAGCACCATCCGTGATGTGATGGCTTTCCCGAAAACGCAGACCGCAGCCTGTCCGATGATTGATGCGCCGGCCAGGGTTTCTGATGCTCAGCTCAAGGAACTCGGAATCCGTTTGCGGACCCGGCCACCAGGCGCCGAGGCTGCGGAAACTTAGTCCTGATCCAGCCGGTTTGCCTGTGTCAACCCTGTGTTAATATGGGGCAATGGCGGGTCAAACCCGTCGGCTTGATCGCAATTTCACTGGAAGAAGCAGTTTTATGGCAGCATCTGCATTATCGATCCAGAACTACGCTTTGCTGGACGACAACGATTGTGAACAGCGTATCGTTGCGGCAAAACAGAAACTGGCAGACCGCTGTATCATCCTCGGACATCATTACCAGCGTGACGAGGTCTTTCGGCATGCCGATGTCTCGGGGGATTCCCTGAAGCTGTCAAAATATGCGGCGGAATCCGGCGCCGAGACCATCGTGTTTTGTGGTGTTCATTTCATGGCCGAGGTCGCCGATATCCTGTCCCGCCCGGAACAGAAGGTTCTGTTGCCGGATCTGGCAGCCGGTTGTTCAATGGCCGATATGGCGAACCTGGCAAATGTGGAGCGTTGCTGGCAGGAACTGGCGCAGATCATTGATGCCGAAAGCCAGATAACTCCGGTCACCTATATCAACTCGGCGGCCGATCTGAAGGCGTTTTGCGGACAGCATGGCGGAATCGTTTGCACCTCGACCAATGCCAGAGATATTCTCGAATGGAGTTTTGAAAAGCGCGAAAAAGTTCTGTTTTTCCCTGATCAGCATCTTGGGCGCAACACCGGGTATGGAATGGGGATTCCGCTTGACGAGATGGTTGTTTGGGATTTTTCCAGGCCCATGGGAGGCCTGGACCAGGAATCAATCGAACGAGCCAGGATCATCCTCTGGAAAGGCTTTTGCTCGGTACACCAGATGTTTCAGCCGCACCAGATTGATGATTTTCTTCAGAAGCATCCCGAAACGAAGGTTATCGCTCATCCGGAAGCCAGTTTCGAAGTCTGCCAGAAAGCCGATTTCATTGGTTCTACCGAATACATCCTGAAAAAGGTTCGGGAGGCCGATGCGGGATCACGTTGGCTTGTGGCAACGGAACTCAATCTGGTTAACCGTCTGCATGAAGAATGCAAACACGAAGCGAAGAATATCCACTTCATGTCGCCGACGGTTTGCATGTGTTCAACGATGTTCCGGAACGACCCCCAACATCTGGCCTGGGTATTGGAAAATCTCTCGGAAGGGACAATCGTGAACCAGATCCAGGTACCAGAAGCCGAAGCCGTTCTGGCCCGTAAGGCCCTGGAAAACATGTTGAGCCTGGCCTAGCTGGCTTTCTTCACAGTCCGAGGTTAATTCCCCCTGCGGGTTGTCCGTCCGCGGACCACGATCCCCTGCAGTTGTCCTTTTGCAGGCGGGAAGCTATTCCCAACCAATCCCAGGATTGCATTACGGTCTGCTGTTGACTTTAACTCCGGAAGTCCTGTTGCCCGGGGTACATAGCCGGTAGAATGGCCCATTTTTCCAATTTCCCTGTTCATCTGATGTCTACAGTAACCAGCAGGTTTTCGTTCGATAGCGGCATTTCAACACAGGCTTTTCGAATCATTGCTTGCCTGACCCTGATTCGCCTTGTCTACATCGCCTTTGCCCCGGTTACCGGACAGGAAGTGTATTACTGGCTTTATGCCAAGAATCCGGCTCTGGCCTACGTAGATCACCCACCGATGATTGCCTACTCGATCTATTTGGGAACCCTGATCTTTGGTGATAACGGCTTCGGCATCAAGTTCATGGGCGTGGTTGCATCGTCGCTGACCAATCTGTTTATTTACTGGACGGTGGTTCGGGCCGGCGCAGATTCGCCATCGGATTCTGCTGAGAAGTCCGGGGTTCTGGCTGTTGTCATTTATAACCTGACCCTCTTTGCGCATGCTTTTGCCATCATTCAGCAGCCTGACAATCCGCTTTTGCTGTTCTGGATCCTGGTTCTATTTTTTATCCAGGAATTTCAGCTGACCGGCAAGGCGCGTAACCTGATCTACGCCGGAATTTCCTTAGGGTTAGCCATGCTGTGCAAATATACCGCCGTAGCGCTGCTGCCCGGTATCGTGGTTGCGCTGTTGCTCACACCCGATGGTCGAAGATGTTTGCTGACGCCCTATCCATGGCTTGCCGTGCTTGCGGCCTGCCTGGTTTTCAGCCCGGTCGTTTATTGGAATTGGACGCATGACTGGGCATCCTTCCAGATGCAGTTCAACAGTCGCGGACAGGAAATCACTTCCCAGCGTTCTATCCAGTTCAAGTATTTTTTTCAGTTGCTGGGAACCCAACTCGCGATGCTCATGCCGTTGGGTTTCGTGCTGCTCGCCCGGTTCTATTTCAGGATGGCGACGAAGTGGCGGGAATCCGCGAAGGCGCATTTTTATTTCCTTAGCGGAATTTTCCTGATTGTGGGCTTTTTGTTGATCAGTTTTACCAGCAAGGTGAAGGTGCACTGGTTGCTGCCGGGATATCTCGGCGTCATCCTGGGGATCGTGGTTGTATTCGGACCTTCGATCGTTTCCGGTTCTCCCTGGTTCAAGCGCGGTGCATGGTTTTCAGCTGCATTGATCGGACTTTGTCACCTGCTTTTCCTGATTCCGGGATTCCAGATTTTCCAGGTCAACAGCTGGAGTGGCTGGGACAAACTGACCGACCAGGTTGTTCATCTACAGAAGCAGTACGGGGGCCAGGAAAAAGTATTCATCTTTGCAGAATCCCACAAGACTGCGGCTTACCTGACTTTTTATTCCGAAGATCACCAGCGGACCTATGCAAAAAATATCGTCGGGGAATTTGCCAAGCAGTACACAGCATGGGGGATCCCCGAAAACCTGCACGGCAAGCACGGGCTGTTTGTTTCCCGCAGGGCCGAACTGCCCGAATCGGAAACCAGTCGCATTGGACGATATTTTGACAACGTGTCCAGGGTTGGTGTTTTCAGTTATCCGTTGATCAGCGTGGGGAACAAGCCAAGCCGGGATTTGTACGTCTATCTGGCGACCAATTATCAGCCGAAGGGACGCTAGGGACTGGGTAGGAGAATGGCCTTCGGGTCATCCATCACCGGGCTTTGGAATGATCAACAAGATCGAATGAGTATCGAATGAAACAGATAGTTGACCCAGGGTGGAATGCGCCATACCTGGTGCTGTGGAATATTACCGCCTTGTTGCTTCTCGCCAGTTGGTTCGTGGAACCCGCCCATTCCTTGTGGTTGGCGGCCGACGAGGGTTTCTTTCTCTTCTTTAACGACAGCCTCAAGAACGGCAGTGATGCCTGGCGGATGTTCTGGGCGCTGACCAATCACCGGCTGTTCGATGCAATATCGGCCGGGATCCTGATCATGGTATTCGTGACCTCGGCCCTTCGCAACGGCAGGGAAACCTGGATTGCTCATGGTGCCCTGGTTACTGCGATCGTGATTGCGGCATTCGCTGGAACCCGGATCGGCCATCTGCTGCCCGTTGAAAGAGCCAGCGGAACCTTGCTCTACAGCGATGTTTTCCGCCTTAACAGCTGGGCCACATGGTTTGAAACCAAGGATTCGTCCGGTAACACCTTTCCAGGCGATCATGGCATGGTGGCATTAATCGGGGCCGGTTACGCGTTTCGCTATCTCAGCCGGGCATACGCTTTTCCGGCTTTCATTGCCGGAATGATCATCGTGATGCCCCGACTGGTGGGTGGGGCACACTGGTTGTCCGATGAACTGGTGGGCGCAGGATTCGTGGGTTTTCTGGTGCTTTCCTGGTCGTTCTGCAGCCCTCTGGGCTACATTCTCATCGAAAAATCCGAACAATTCCTGCGTCGACTGTTTCACGGCTGAGGCGTTTGTGGGGACTGCGTTGTCGATCAGCAGCCTTCCCCGGGTGATCGCCCGATGTTGTATACTGACAGTCATTAACTGGTTGGCAAAACCGTTCCCCATTTTTCTTTTCGTTTGCCGCAAGCTGCAGGGTAAGACGCCAGGTTTTTGGTTGGCGGTGTCACCCAGGGCATTGATGATCGGCTGTGCGATGCATGAAGGACGGTTTTTGTCAGGCGAAGTACCAGGAACCACGGTTCCATCTGTTTCGGGGATATTCTCATGAGTGTGATTCCAGAAAAGGCGTTATCAGAAAATTCGGTCGGGAACGAAACCAAAATCCCACAATTCCTGGCGTCGAAGAAGGTCTATGTTCAGGGTTCGCGGCCTGACCTGCGGGTACCGATGAGGAAGATTTCTCTTTCCCAGACCCGGACGTCGTCTGGTTTTGAAGACAATGGACCGGTGTTTGTCTACGATACATCGGGACCGTATACCGATCGGAATATCTCAGTTGACCTGCTGGAAGGATTGGGTTCGGTCAGAGAGCAGTGGATCCGGGAGAGGCAGGATACGGACCAACTGACTGGACCCACATCGGATTATGGTCAACGGCGTCTCGATGATCAAAAACTGGATGCCCTGCGGTTTCAGCATATCCGAAAGCCGCGGCGTGCCCGAAACGGCTGCAACGTATCGCAGATGCATTACGCCCGCAAGGGAATCATCACCCCGGAGATGGAATACGTGGCGATCCGGGAAAACCAGAACCTCCAGGAAACGAAGGCGCTGATCGCGGCTCAGCACCCCGGGCAGGCCTTTGGTGCACTGATTCCGGAAACGATTACAGCTGAATTCGTGCGCGACGAAGTTGCCCGGGGACGGGCGATCATCCCGGCAAACATCAATCACGTCGAACTTGAACCGATGATCATCGGGCGGAATTTCCTGGTCAAGATCAACGGCAACCTGGGTAATTCTGCGGTGACCTCTTCGATCGATGATGAAGTAGAGAAAATGCTCTGGGCGATCCGCTGGGGTGCCGACACCATCATGGATCTTTCGACTGGCAAGAACATTCACGAGACCCGCGAATGGATCATCCGCAACTCTCCTGTTCCAGTCGGTACGGTTCCAATTTACCAAGCTCTAGAGAAGGTCGACGGGAAAGCCGAAGAACTGACGTGGGAGATTTTCCGGGATACCCTGATCGAGCAGGCCGAGCAGGGTGTTGACTATTTCACCATCCATGCCGGCGTTCGCCTGGAACATGTTCCGCTCACCGCCAAACGACTGACCGGAATCGTCTCGCGCGGCGGTTCAATCATGGCCAAATGGTGCCTTTCGCACCACCGAGAAAGCTTTCTATATACGCATTTCGAAGAGACCTGCGAAATCATGAAGGCCTATGATATATCGTTTTCTCTGGGAGACGGATTGCGTCCAGGCTCGATTGCCGATGCCAACGATGCGGCGCAGTTTGCCGAGTTGGAAACGCTGGGCGAACTTACCAAGGTTGCCTGGCGGCATGATATCCAGACAATGATTGAAGGTCCGGGCCATGTACCACTGCATCTGGTCAAGGAAAACATGGACAAGCAACTCAGGGATTGCTTTGAAGCGCCGTTTTACACGCTGGGCCCTCTGACAACAGATATTGCTCCGGGTTACGACCACATTACTTCAGTCATTGGGGCGGCCAACATCGGCTGGTATGGCTGCGCGATGCTCTGCTACGTGACGGCCAAGGAGCACCTTGGCTTGCCTGACAAGCAGGACGTCCGGGAAGGCATCGTCACTTACAAGATCGCGGCGCACGCTGCCGATCTGGCCAAGGGCCATCCGGGAGCCCAGGCGAGGGACAATGCCATGTCAAAGGCACGCTTTGAATTTCGCTGGGAAGACCAGTTCAATCTCGGACTGGACCCTGAGCGGGCACGAGAATTCCACGATCAGACCTTGCCGCAGGATTCCGCCAAGGTGGCCCATTTCTGTTCGATGTGCGGACCTCATTTCTGTTCCATGAAAATCAGCCAGGATGTGCGCGACTACGCGCAAAGCAAAGGTCTGGAAAACTCGGCTGCCCTCGAAGCGGGAATGCAGGAAAAGTCTCAACAATTTCGGGAAGACGGTGGACAGATCTATCGGAAAGTCTGAGTTTGTCGGCTGTCAGGTCCTCATTTTCCATTCCACATGTCGAGTCTGGTTTTCCAGATTTGATGATGGCCTGAACGGTGATCTGCAGTTTTCATGAAGGTAGCCGTTCAGCGCATTATTGATCGGGTTGTCGGGAGCTGGATTTGCGGAGGCCTGTCGCTTATAGACAAGTTCTCTCGGCAATCCAGGGACCCATTGCCACCCCGAAAGATCCTTGTGGTCCTGTTGTCGGAAATGGGCAGCCTTGTGCTGGCTTATCCGATGTTCCAGGCGCTTGAGAACAGGTTTCCGCAAGCCACCGTATCTGTCTTGCTTCTTGACAAGAATCGGGAGATGCTCGAGATTCTGGATGTGGTTCCTCGGGAAAACGTCCTGACCCTGAATGACCGTTCCCTAGTGCATTTCGGCTGGGACACTGTACGGGTCGTTTTCGCGATGCGCCGCAGCGGTATTGATGCCGTGATCGATTGTGAGCTTTTTGCTAGGGTCAGCAGCATCTTCTCGTTTTTTTCAGGTGCACGGATCCGGTCGGGTTTTTCTCCGTTTACGCAGGAAGGCTTGTATCGTGGATCGTTCATCAATCGGCCGGTACTTTACAATCCCTATCACCATATCAGCCGGCAATACCTGACCCTGGTCGAGGCACTCGAGTCCAGCACCTTTCCGACGGCCAAGCGGTCGACTGAAAAAGACCTTTTGCGGTCGCCGATTTTCCAACCTGAAGACCGCGAAATCGACGCCATGATTGCCAGGCTGATCGGGGATTTTCCGGTTTGCAGCGAGCGAAGACTGGTTCTGATCTACCCAGGCGGAGGGTTATTGCCGATCAGGGCCTGGCCGGCAGAGCATTACTGCGAATTGGCCGAGGCCCTGCTCGAAAAAGGCTATGCGGTCGGGGTTATTGGCTTGCCGGAAGACAAGAGCCTAGCGACCGATATGCTGGATCGGTGTAACAGCCCATACATGATTGACTTGACCGGTTATACTCGGTCTATCCGCGAACTGATGTTGCTCTTCCACCATGCGGTATTATTGGTCACCAATGACGGCGGTCCTGGGCAGTTCGCTGCGATGACCCCGATCAGGACGATTATTTTTTACGGGCCAGAAACCCCTGCGCTTTACGGTTCCCACTCCCCGAATGCTTATTTTTTCTATACAGGATTGTCGTGTTCACCATGTTTAACAGCCTACAACCATCGGAATTCACCCTGTGATGGAGATAACCAGTGTCTCCGGCAGATTGGTCCGGGCCGGGTCTGCGCCAAGGCATTCGAAATGCTTGCCGAAACAGGCTGATCGAGGATAGGAACTGAGGATGATTCAAGACATTTTGCAGCATCCATCGATACAATGGATGCGCCAGCATCGTTTTCTCAAGTTCGGCTCGGTCGGGCTTTCCGGCGTTCTGGTGAATCTGACGGTTCTTTACCTGGGGCAGGAATATATTTTCTGGATGGTTGACTCCGTTGACACCCGGCTGAATTTTTCGCTTTCGTTGGCGATCTTTTGCGCCACCATCAGCAATTTCTCGCTGAACAGGATCTGGACCTGGGCGGATCGCAAGGAAAAAATCCAGAGAAAATACTTGCTGCAACTGGCCCAGTATTTCGTGGCTTGCTGGATTGCGATCGCTATTCAGTTTTTTCTGACCAAGTTTCTGGCAGCCTACTGGTACTACCTGCTTGCCAACCTGTTGGCCATTGTCCTGTCGTCGGTCATCAATTTCCTGGTCAACGATGCCTGGACGTTCAAGTGAGTTGCCCCCGGTGTTTTGAACGCTGAAGGCGGGTATTGTGGGCGGAGCGGATAGGGTTCGTTTCAGCCCGTTCACCTTTGCGTATCATGGTTTTTTTGCCTCGAAATTAGATTGGGGGCTAGGTTTTAAGCCAGGATGGGTGGCAATTCTTTTTGCAGTGCCATTTTTTCACTGACCTTCTCACCGGTGAGTGCAAAACCACGCAGCTGACCGCTTTTATCGCGAAACAGCGCTTTTACGCTATGGCCGTCTTGCTCAATTTCCCAGTTTCCTTCCACATCACGTGGCGCAGGAGAGACCTGAACAGGGCAAACCGGTACTTTGACCGCTACTGGCATCGGGCCATAAGCCACTGGTGTCGGCGTACCCGAAAGGGTTTTCGCCAGCGTCCGTGCACAGGTCATCAAAGGCATCACATAATAAAGCAGCTGACCGTCTACCTCAGCGCAGTCACCCAGAGCATAGATATTCGGGTCACTGGTTTGCAATTGACGGTTCGCTACAATGCCGCGGTTCAAGGTCAAGCCCGCAGTTTCTGCCAGAGCAGTATTCGCCCGGACACCAATCGCGGAAAGCACCGCATCCGCTTGTTTCTTCTGACCATTACCCAGGGTAATCTCGTACCCGTCGCCTCTTTTATTGACCGCCTTAGCAACTGTATCAAAGTGAAATTTTACGTTTTTTTCTGTTTCCAGCGCGCTTTGTACAGCGTGCGAAGCGGCTTCCGGCAATAAAGTCGCCAAAACCGTAGATAGCGGCTCAACAGACTCCACGTTATAACCTCCGTTGCTCAGGTCATTGGCATATTCACAGCCAATTAAACCCGCACCGATAATGAAAATTTTCTTTTTTTCTTCGATCGCTTGCCGGAATCTGGCGTACTCCATCAAGTCATTGATGGAGTAAACGTCTTCAACAGCGTTACCTTGCAGGGAGGCTTCAATACATTTGGCGCCCACCGCCAGTACCAGTTTGCTGTAAGATATTTTCTCGTCGCCAATCGCGATTTCCTGCTTCACTGCGTCAATGGCCGTTACTTGCGTCATGGTGCGCACCGACGCTTTGAGTTGCTGCGCCATGGTATCGGCATCCGCCATAGCTAGGTCGTCAGCAGATTTTTCTTTTGTAAAGCCTGTAGACAACATGGGTTTGGAATAGCTGCGACCATCGTCTGCCGTGATATATACCAAGGGTGTCTCGCGATCGATCTTGCGAAATTCCTTACCCAGGTTATAGCCGGCCAAACCGGTACCAATGATAATAATAGGGGTTTGATCCGACACGTCATCAGCTCCTGCAGGAAATAACCAAGGCGGTTATTGTATCGGTTAATGCCGATTGTTGAACTCGAAATTCAGCCAGAAACGCGCGACCTTTCGGTTAAAATAGCTTCTTATTGTGAGCTGTATTTAACGTTTGTTGCTAGCCTCTTCACTCGAGCGTTGGTCTCTGTCACACGGTTTTAACCGTCATTTCCCCAAAGTGCTGCATCATTGGCTTCTGGATAGCGGCCCGGTACTATGCTCAATGCGATCCGCTTTGCCTCTGCGCGACTCATCGAACAGCCTTTATCCCTATCTGACTCAAGCGAACGAATCTTGGGTGCTGTATCAGGTTTGGATGAGAAAGTTTTCGTTTCGGCAAGATATTCCTTGCGAGATGGGCGAGCCTGCTGTTGGTTATTTTGTTTTCTGATGGATGCCATCATTCACTATCAGCTTGTCAAACGATGGACCAACAAGTTTATGATGCTTGGTAATTTCAGGTTGCAGATTGCTAAATTGGCGTGGCGGTATCCATGCAGAAAGAACGAACCGGTCAATTAAAACTCCGCCTCAAGGCTTTCTTACCCAAGTGCCTGATTGGCCACCTGATTTTTCGAGTAATTGTACGCCCTCGATCCGCATGCCACGGTCAATCGCTTTGCACATGTCATAAATTGTCAGCAGCGCTACCTGGGTCGCTGTTAGCGCTTCCATTTCAACTCCGGTCGGAGCCATTGTACGGACCCGGGTTTCACACCGGATCCGTTCATTTTCTGGCTCCGGTTCGAGCCGGATATCGACATGGGTGATCGGTATCGGGTGACACAGGGGAACTAGGTCCGCAGTTTTCTTGCTGGCCATGATGCCGGCGATCCGGGCAATACCCAGAACATCTCCTTTCTTGTGACTTCCCTGCAGCACCATTTCCAGGGTTTCCGGCTTCATCTGGATGAAGCCTTCGGTGAGGGCTTCCCGCTGTGTCGGGGTTTTGCTCCCGACATCGACCATGTGGGCTTCGCCGTCCTGGTTGAAATGAGTTAGCTTGGTCATATTGATTGGACCCGTTGCGGCAACAAAGCTTCGGCTTTCCAGTTGTACCGGTAGATTCAGGGATCCCCGAAGAGAATTCCGGGAGTGGACGGGCGGGTTGCTCTTTTCGCCGCACCTTCAAGGATCGACGATCATACCAGAATTTCCGTGTGGACCCATGCTTTCCGTTGCCTGTTCAGTGAGGTTTGCAGACGTCGAACCTGGGCGTTGAATCGGGATAATTTGTTAGGCATTAGAAACTTTTCACAGCTGAATGGGTAGAGGGTTCCGTGTTATTCTTGAACAGTGCATGGCTCATGAAACAGGGCCATTTTCGTACACAACTTTGAAAGCGGGGTTTCGTGTCGATTCGGGTCAGGTTTTTCGCTAGCTTGAAAGAACAGGTCGGTTACTCGGAAACAATGGTTTCTTCCGATCAGGTCGCGACGGTGGGCGATGTTTTACAGCAGGTGGACCGGGCTAGCGTATTGACCGGCAGGTTGCTTTACGCGGTCAACATGGAATACGCGAAGCTCGATACTCCGGTAGCAGAGGGTGATGAAGTTGCCTTTTTTCCGCCGGTTACAGGAGGCGAACCTTGAGGGTCCGGGTAACGACCGAGGCTCTCGATCCCTGGGCCGAGGTCACGGCCTTTCAGAGCGATTCTGTGCATCTTCGTGGGCAGTTCGGCGCTACGGCCTGTTTCGTCGGGACCATGCGCGATTTCAATGAAGGGGATGCAGTGACCCGGCTATCCCTGGAACATTACCCAGGTATGACCGAGCGTCAACTCGAGAAGATTACGGTGGCGGCAGCGGACCGTTTCGAGATTCTCGATGTGTTGGTGGTTCACCGGGTCGGTGACCTGTTGGCCAATGACCCGATCGTCGTCGTTGCAGTATGGTCGGTTCACCGCAAGGCGGCGTTTGATGCTTGCCGCTCGGTCATGGAAGAGTTGAAAACCAATGCACCGTTCTGGAAAAAGGAATACCTACAGCAAGGCGCCCGCTGGGTCGATAAAAATACAGCCGGTTAGTTTGCGTTCTTTGTTTTACGACCCTTAGATTACTGATATTTTTCGGCCACCACGTTTCGTCTAGTTCAATTCGATCAGCAGCAAACCATGACTGTATCAAGCGGATCCCTTCACAAGATGACCGTCTTTCTTGACGATCCGGTGCGTTATTCACTTTCCTTCGGAGATGGTGAACTGGATCTCAATGCGTTACTGGGCGAGTCGCTCAGCCTCAGCTTCAAGGGTGAAATCATCTGCATTCATTGTGGCCGACAGACCCGCAGGAGTTTCCACCAGGGGTATTGTTACCGGTGTTTTTCGTCGCTGGCGCAGTGCGACCTGTGCATCATGAAACCGGAACAGTGTCATTACCATGAAGGGACTTGCAGGGAACCCGAATGGGCCCTTTCGCACTGCATGCAGGACCACATTGTCTATCTGGCTAACGGATCCGGGGTCAAGGTAGGGATCACACGGAAGACACAGATTCCAACCCGGTGGATCGATCAGGGTGCGATCCAAGCATTGCCCATCCTGAAGGTCCAGTCTCGTTTCCAGGCCGGTCTTGCGGAAGTGGCCATAAAAGCCTACGTGAGCGACAGGACGAGTTGGCAAAAGATGCTGAAGGGGCGAGTCGATCCAGTGGACTTGAAGGGATGGCGCGACCGTTTGCTCGATCAGACGCTAGAACAGATCACAGACATTCGTGAGCGTTTTGGCGAGGACGCTGTTGAAATCCTTGATGATGGAGAAGCGCTGGACATTCGTTTTCCGGTGCTCGAATATCCGACCAAGGTGAAGTCCTTCAATCTGGATAAGAATCCGAAGGTTACGGGCGTCTTGCAGGGGATAAAGGGGCAGTACCTGATCTTTGATGGAGGTGTAATCAATATCCGCAAGTATGGCGGGTACGTCGTAGAGCTGAGGAAGAACTGAAGTCATAGGGCTTTGTCATCGATCGGGAATATTCCGCACTGGGCATTGCCCCTAACGCATAAAAAAGGGCTGCTGGAGCAGCCCTTTTTCGTGCCCAGATGGAAGGACTAGAGCAGGTCAATGATCATGTACAGGACGACCGTCAGGCCCAGACCACAATGAATGACACCGGTTACACTGGCCATTGGACCCATCTTTCCAGCTGCAGGAAGTTTTTTCACTACGTCGAATCGGTCCAGCGAGCTGCGTGCCGCGTTGTATTGGATCAGGAGGACCACGATGATGGCAGTCAGATCCGCAATCATGGATGACGCGGGGTGCGCGTAATGGCTGGATGCGCCCATGAAGAACAGCATCGGGATGGAAAACAGGGTGTTGGTTCTGGAGGCGAGGCCAGCCGTTGCCAGTGATGTTGCTGCTTCGGCGATGGCTTCACCGCCTGCGGCCACCTGTTTGGCGGAAGCGATCACGATTTGCTGGTTGGGCCAGATGATCAGCCAGACGTTGAGGAACATGAATGTTCCGAGTAACGCACCGACCCAGATATCGATCGGCATGCCGGCACCGCGCAGTCCCATGATTCCAACACCGGTCAGGAAGGTGAACATCGCACCCCATCGGAACCACCAGAGAGCCCGGGGTACCAGTTTTTGAAGGGCGTCGGCTTTTGCCCCGGCATCTGCTTCCTTGAAAAATTCGGTTTGCACAAAGTTGAAGTAATACAGCATACCGATCCAAGTAATGCCCGCTAGAAAGTGTCCCCAGCGTAACAACATTTCGATACCGATACTCGTGGTGATGATTTCCATACAAACCTCCTCTTGATTACACGATAAGTGATGTTTTTAGGTTTTTTTCTTGGGTCGCGGGCAGTTGATCTGGTCTGCAGGGTACGATGGTCGCGAAACCTATGGGGCTTTGTCAAGCATTCCGAACCCTGTGAGATCTGCCGGAATTCAATTGCCCGACGGATAACGGGTTTCTTCTTCGTAATACTCGGGAAAACCCACTGCCGATTTCAACCCTTCGAAGTCCAGGATATTCTTGGGCTGCTGACCCTTACGAATCTCCTGCAGACAGGTCTGCATGGCCAGAATCGATGTGTTGAGCAGGGTGAGCGGGTAGACGGCGATTTTGTAGCCGATTGCTGCCAGTTGTTCCGGTGGCAGGTTCGGAGTTTTCCCGAATTCGATCATGTTGGCCATTTTTGGTCCGGGCACTGAGTCGCAGTAGAGTTTCATTTCGTCTTCGGTTTCCGGCGCTTCCACGAAGGTAACGTCGGCGCCGATTTCTGCAAAAGCCTGCGCTCTGGCGATGGCTTCATCAAGGCCGTGAGTGGCCCTGGCGTCTGTTCGGGCCATGATCAGGATATCCTTTCCCTCGTTGCGGCTGTCCACCGCCGCCTGGATCCGGTTCAGTGCTTCGTTCCGGTCGACCACTGCCTTGTTTTTGGTGTGGCCGCAGCGTTTCGGCGCCAACTGATCTTCGAGCATGATGCAGGCAAACCCAGCCGCAGCATAGCCCTGCACGGTTCGCTTGATGTTCAGGGAATTGCCGTAGCCGGTGTCCCCATCGCCAAACACGGGGATCGATACGGCAGCACACACGTTGCGTCCCTGATCGACCATCTCCCCATAGGAAATCAGGCCGGTATCGGGCGAACCAATGCGGCTTCCGGAAACAGCGAACCCGCTCATGAACGCAAGATCGAAGCCCGCAGCTTCGATCAGTTTTGCCGAAATTGCATCGTGGCAGCCGGGCATGATCAACAGGCCAGGCTGGTCGAGTAATTCTCTGAGCTTTTCTGCGGACGAAGTCATGAAGGATTTTCCTGTTCGCCGGGAATTGCGTTTGGGTGTGTCTGGTTGATGATGGCGCGGCAGGCGTGGCCCGCCGCGCCGGAGCCCGCTATTAAAGCAGCGGGACCATCAGCAGAGCAACAATGTTGATGATCTTGATCATCGGATTGACCGCAGGGCCGGCAGTATCCTTGTAGGGGTCGCCTACGGTATCGCCGGTCACTGCAGCATGGTGGGCTTCAGAACCCTTGCCGCCAAGGTTGCCATCTTCAATGTATTTCTTGGCGTTGTCCCATGCTCC
>JANXGZ010000296.1 GCA_024958995.1 Methylococcales bacterium
CGGCGGTCTGCAAGGTGGCCAGCGGCGCTGCCGAAACGATACCGGTTTACCGGGTGACCAACCTAGTCCGAACGCTCAGGCAGATGAAGAAGTCAGGATTATGGATCATCGGCACAGGGGGAGGAGCCCCAGAAACGGTCTACAATACGGATCTGACTGGTCCTCTGGCCCTGGTGATTGGTGCCGAGGGCCACGGGCTTCGCCGTTTGACGAGGGAACACTGCGATTTAATCGTCGGCCTGCCGATGACTGGAACGGTAGAAAGTCTGAACCTGTCGGTGGCGGCTGGGGTGCTGCTGTATGAAATTCTTCGGCAACGAAACGTCCCAGCCGATCCTGATTAAAGAAGGTTAAGCAATGCCATTGATTCGATTATCAGAGGTTTCTATTGCCTTTGGTAGCCATACCTTGCTGGACAAGGTGGATTTCCATATCCAGCCGGGTGAACGGATTGGTTTGATCGGACGTAACGGTGAGGGTAAATCCACCCTGATCAGGTTGATCGCCGGTTCGATCACGGCCGACGACGGTGAAGTTTGGCGGGATTCTGGTTTGCGGGTTTCGTTGCTCGAACAGTCCCCTGTCTATCCGCCCGCACTTACCGTTTACGAGATTGTGGTTCAAGGGCTCGGAGAGGTGGGGGCCTGGATTTCGGAATATCATGCCCTGTCCATGAATCCGCAACCGGATGAAGGCCTCTTGAAAAAGATGGGACGCTTGCAGGAAAAGCTGGAAGCGCACGATGGCTGGAACCTGCACCAGCGGGTTGAACGGGTGATCACCGAACTTGATTTGCCGGGAGACAAAACCCTTTCCGAACTATCCGGTGGCTGGCTTCGTCGGGTTTCGCTTGCCAAGGCATGGGTTGTTCAGCCGGACTTGCTGCTGCTGGATGAGCCGACCAATCACCTGGATCTGGAAACCATCCTTTGGCTCGAAGAACGCTTGCTCGATTTTCCCGGTGCATTGCTGATCGTGACCCATGATCGGCGTTTTCTGCAGCGCCTGGCTACACGAGTGGTCGACCTGGACCGAGGGCAACTGGTTTCGTGGCCGGCCGACTATTCTGACTACCTCAAGCGCAAGGCCACCGCACTGCAAGAAGAACTTCAGCGAAATGTAGAGTTCGACAAGAAACTGGCCAAGGAAGAAGCTTGGATTCGCCAGGGCATTCAGGCTCGTAGAACCCGTAATGAAGGTCGGGTGAGGGCATTGAAGAAAATGCGCAGGGAAAGAATGTCCCGGCGGGAACGGGTGGGTACCGCAAGGATCGGGCTTGCCACGGGTGAACAGTCTGGTAAGCGAGTAATTGAGGCTGAACACATCGGCTTCGGTTACGATTCTACGCGGATCGTATCGGATTTTTCTTTTACGCTTTTACGCGGTGACCGAGTTGGGCTGATCGGTGCGAACGGAGCCGGTAAAAGTACCCTGCTCAAACTCCTGCTTGATCGGATGAAACCAGATTCCGGAACGGTCAAACTCGGGACCCGTATGGAGATTGCTTTTTTTGATCAGATGCGTGAAGCACTGGACCCGAAACAGACCCTAGTGGATTGGGTGGGCGATGGCAGTGATTTCATTGTGATCGATGGACACCGCAAGCATGTTTTATCGTACCTTGGGGAGTTTCTCTTTTCGCCGGATAGGGCCAGGTCTCCAATCAGCAGTCTATCGGGTGGCGAGAGAAACCGACTGCTGTTGGCTCGACTGTTCCGAAAGCCCGCGAACATTCTGGTCATGGATGAACCTACAAACGACCTGGACATCGAAACGCTGGAATTACTTGAGGAACTGATAATCAATTACCCGGGAAGCCTATTGCTGGTCAGTCATGACCGTGAGTTCATCGACAACGTGGTCACCAGTACGCTGGTCTTTGAGGAGGATGGAAAGATTGTCGAGTACGTTGGCGGATATTCCGACTGGCTGGATCAAAGAACAGAAAAGACCGTCGAGGATCAATCTTCGAACCCGAAACCCGTTCCAAGGCCAAAGAAGGCTGCGAGCACAAAAAAGAAGCTGGGCTACATGGAACAGAGGGAACTTGGTGCGTTACCTAGTGTTATTGAAGCACTAGAGGTCAGGTTGATGGAATTACACGCGAGAATTGCCGACAGTAACTTTTACCAGGGTGACAAGGGAGAGATTACCCGGACACTGAACCAGCTTGACGAGACAAGCGGGGAAATAGAAGCGAGCTATGCCAGGTGGGACGAATTGGAAGCCGTGCAATCGAGGGCTAGTGGCGGGACATGAGCCAGCCGCCGCCGTTTACGGGGTGAATTGAAGATGCAGCAACCGATCTAATAATGGTGCTCCTTACTGGCCGAAATCAATAAGGAATGGTAGGAACGTTGCTATGATCGAGGTTCACGGCTGGCTGGGTGGAAAGTCGAAGCCCAGAATCTCGTGGCCGGTATTAAGTGATTCAATTTGGCGATTTTACGGATGCGAATGTACAGCAGATTCTGGACTTGGCCTCGTAGGACAGTGAAAACACATAGTCAACAGTAATGCTGTCAGTTCTTGCTGGCTAATCGTGAGTTGCCAAGGGGGTTGAATGGCCGGTTAGGCAATCATCAAAACCTGGGTTAGAGGTTGAACTGGCCCTGGTTGGCGAAAGTGAATTTCTTTGAACGGGAAAGATGGAGCGGGTGATGGGAATCGAACCCACGTTAGAAGCTTGGGAAGCTCCAGTTCTACCATTAAACTACACCCGCCTGTCGGCTTTACAAACCTTGTCGAAAAATCATGGTCAACGGGATTTTATCCGCGAGCCTGTGAATAGGCAATGAAATACCTACCGTATTCGCGAAAGTTCTGGATCGTTGCTGCCCGTCGGGTGGATGAATCTTTCGGGAGCATTCAGGCGTAAACTGCCGGAGGATTGGGCTGTAGTCATCCGCCAATAACGGGTTTGGACACGCCTGTACAATTGTATCGACGATCATTGGATCAATTTTGGTGAAGGCTTATCTTGAGCGGTTAGCGATCCGCCGCCGGTCAACAGTCCTTCTTTATGGAACACCTTTTTCTTCTCGATCGGGCGGGAGATTTATCACCAGCGCTGGGTCGGTAATCGGCTTGGCCATTATCACGGTAGCTGCTCCTTGAAACCTGTTTCTTTAAAGAACCTGCTGTTGCTGGCCATCCCTGCGGCGGCCTCTGTCCTCCTGAACAACGCTTTTAAGGTGATCGACCAGTATTCCGTTCAATGGTTGGGCAAGTATGCCCAGGCCGCGATTGGTTCCTGTACATTTATTTTGCTGGCCCTGTTTGCGATCTACTCGGTAGTGTCGTCGGGATCTGGGCCACTGGTCGCCCGTGCAACAGGAGCCGGCAACCATGAGGAGCGGCGCCGTGTCATCGGCAATGCGCTGTTCGGAGCCACTTTGATTGGTGGACTGGCTTTGACGATGCTGGCGTTCCTGGCACCGACGATCTGCGATGGACTGGGTCTCAGGGGAGAGGTGCATGCCCTCGCGGTCGAGTACTTGCGATGGCTTGCAATAATGGGGTTTCCTATCGTTGTGGCACCGGTGATTGATACGGTCTTTATTGCTGTAGGCAGAACGGCGCTGGTGATGGGTTTGCAGTTTGTAGCGACGGTCCTCAATATACTGCTTAACCCGTTTTTCATTTACACGTTGGATTTCGGCATTGCGGGCGCGGCAATGGCGACCGGCATAAGCCGCGGAATCTCGGTGTTGGTCGGGCTCTGGTTTTTGTTCCGGCAGTTTCGGCCGGCAGGTCGGGATTTCTGGCCGGATTCCTCCCTGCGAAGAATTATCCGCATTGGCTTGCCACTCAGTTGGGGCATCGCACTTTATGCACTGGTCTACTGGGC
>JANXGZ010000166.1 GCA_024958995.1 Methylococcales bacterium
AGCTGTCCTGAAAAAAGCCGTGACTTCGGCGGCTGCCGCTGCCAGGCGTACTTGTTGACCGGCGAAGCGACTAACGCGGACCCAGTCTGCAGCCTCTCTCCGGACCATGGCAGAGTCCTTGAAGCCATCAGCTCGGCGGCATCTCAACCCCAACAGAGAGCGGAACAGGCTGTCATCTTCAGAAATCCGGAAAACTCCAGGCGCTTCTCCAGTTGACCGACACGATCGACTCCCCAGGCTTCCGGCAACCCCGAAACGCCGAAACGCCGAAACGCCGAAACGCCGAATCAATGATCAACGCCGCTCATGAATCACCAACAACACATCAAAAAATTCAGAACCCTGGGCAGTCTGACCATATTCGCTGTCTACTTCCTGATACTCGTAGGCGGAATCGTCCGCGCATCGGGTGCTGGAATGGGCTGCCCCGACTGGCCAACCTGTTTCGGACGCTGGGTACCGCCCTCTTCGGTTTCAGAATTACCGGCGGATTACCAGAAAATCTACGCGGACCGGGGCTACTCGAACACCGAGTTCAACGCCACCAAAACCTGGACCGAATACCTTAACCGACTGGCCGGGGTCACGATCGGTTTCCTGATTTTTCTCACACTGCTCTATTCCTTGCCTTTCCGCAACCTCGATCCCCCGGTATTCTATCTTGCGCTGGGGACCTTCCTGCTGGTTGGATTCCAGGGATGGCTCGGTGCAAAAGTTGTCGCCAGCCAGCTCCATCCAGGCATGATCACGGTGCACATGATCGTGGCGCTGGCCATCGTATCGCTGCTCATCTATGCAATCACCCGTTCACAAAGCAGCGTATTCGAACAGAAACCATTGACCGGCTTACACCCGCGCTTACGCAACGTCCTGATTGCCGCGATGACCCTGACGGTGATCCAGGTAGTGATGGGAACCCAAGTACGGGAGTCGGTGGATACCATCGCAGCAGCCTACCAGATGGAACACCGAGAACTGTGGAGAGACAATTTCCCCCTCATCTTCTACGTCCACAGGTCCTTTGCGTCCATTATCCTTTTTACCAACCTGTGGCTGATTTGGAGACTGTTGCAGCGAGCGGGCGAGCACCCTTATCTGGCCAGGGCGGCAACGGCACTCGGACTTTTCATTGTGACCGGCATACTCACCGGAGTCATCATGGATCGTCTCGACATTCCGGCCGCGGCACAGCCGGTCCATTTACTAATGGCGACGCTGGTTTTCGGAATCCAGTTCTTTATTTTCACCTCGGTTTCCTATTCGACCCGAAGCAGCAGTTCCTGATCTGGCCGGAAAAGCCCTGGAATCCAGCACGATCCAAGACCGGCAACAAAGCATTAAAACTCCTTTCAGGCCGATTCAGGGTCCTGCCGTGCATCCACCACCAACAGACCTTTCAGAACCAGGTCGGGAATGACTTCGTAGGTCCGTACCAGATGCCGGGTCAGTCTTTCTGAACCACCCCCGGTGATAATGAGCCGCAATGGACCAGTCAGGGACTGTTCTGCCTCCTGCACGACCTTCTCAACCATCCCGACAGCTGCCGCAATGGTTCCGCCGTAAATCCCGGTTCCGGTATCCAGGCCAAGCAACCCGGCCTGATCCACCGCATCAAACGAAAGATCATTGGTCCCCCTGAGCAATGAATCCTGCATCAAGGCTAGACCCGGACAGATCACGCCACCTCGATGATGACCGTCCCTGTCCATTACATCGGCTGTAATCGCCGTACCGCAATCGACGATGCAGACCGGCTCCCTGAACAAGGACCGCACGGCAACCAGACACAGCCACCGATCAACACCCAATTGTTCCGGGTTCCGGTAGCCATTTCGAACACCAAATGCATGGCCTAGCGAGCACACGAAATCCGCCGAAAGCCCCCATTTGTCCAACACCCACTGGTTCATCGCGTCCGCAGTCCTGATCCCGCGAACATTCGACACCAGGACCCTGTTGGGCGGATCTAGACCACTCCAAGCCGTGGCGAAACAGGGAACCTGCCCGACATTACCAACCGGGTTTCCCACCGAAAACAGATTTTGACGGCTGGTGGCCCATTTCAGCCTGGAATTTCCGATATCAACCAGCAGGGAAAACATGGACATTGATCCTCAGTCGTGG
>JANXGZ010000204.1 GCA_024958995.1 Methylococcales bacterium
CCCCAGTTCGATAATGTTCGTGATCCTCAGGTTCGTTATGCAACCGCAGCGAACCTGCAAGGCAAAGGACTCAAGCGGGCTGCCAGCGAAGCAGCCAGCGTCCCAGACAACCAGTACATCGACGGGATCGTCTGCGACACGGCTCTGGAGGCACTCAGGGCTTTCAAAAAAGGGGGGCAACCGTTCCTGCTGGCCGTCGGTTTCCGCAAACCTCACTTACCTTTTTGCGCGCCAAAAAAGTACTGGGATCTTTACGACCGCAATAAGATACCCCTGCCTGTCAGCAACAAGCATCCCGACGGTGCGCCGGAACTGGCGACCCGCAGTTGGGGCGAGCTGGAAGGGTATACGGACATCCCCAATAATGGTCAACTCTCCACCAGTAAGGAGCGTGAATTGCGTCATGGTTACTACGCTTGTGTCAGCTATGTCGATGCGCAGGTCGGTCGATTAATGAAATCGTTGCAAGACCTGTCGCTGGCAGAAAACACCATTGTCCTACTCTGGGGTGACCACGGATTTCACCTAGGCGAACAGGGCTTGTGGACCAAGGCCAATAACTATGAATTGTCGACTCGCGTACCGCTGATTCTCTCCGTACCGAGAGAAACAAAACGGGGAATCGAGACCGACGCCATCGTCGAACTGGTCGATGTCTATCCGACCCTCTCGGCCCTCTGTCGGCTGCCCGCTCCCGAGGGAGTGGAAGGGATCAATCTTCAGCCGTTGCTACAGCAGCCGGCGCAGCCTTGGAAACAGGCTGCCTTTAGCCAGTACCCGCGGGCCCGAGCGGAAAATCGGCACCGCGGTCACGGAGAGATCATGGGATATGCCATCCGCACTAGTCGCTACCGGTATGTCGAATGGCGATTCTGGCAAACCCAACAGGTGACGGCGCGGGAGCTGTACGATCACCAAAACGACCCGCATGAAATGAAAAATATTGCCGACCAGGACAGTCACCAAAATACCCTCAAAACTCTCTCACGACGTCTCGCGGACGGCTGGCAGGCCGCCTTGCCAGTGGCAACGGAATCTGATCAATGATCACAATATCAACTCGCCTGATCTTGGCAATCCTGCTGCTAACCGCAGCCGGACATTTGCATGCCGCGCAGACGAATGTCCTGTTCCTGGCCGTGGACGACATGAAAGACTGGGTCCACTGCCTAGGCGGTTATGAGGGAACCGTCCAGACACCGAACATCGATCGACTGGCAAAACGGGGAATGCTCTTTAGCAACGCCCATTGCGCTTCTCCCGTCTGCGCACCATCGCGGGCGGCCATCATGACCGGTCGACGTCCCTCCAGTACGGGCCTCTACAACAATGGCCACTGGTGGCTCCCCAATTATCCACAGATCGTCACCATGCCGGTCGATTTCCGAAACCATGGATATCACGTGGTCGGGGCTGGCAAGATCTTTCACCATACGGCCGGTAACAATCCGCCGAACCAGTGGGACGATTTCCTCCCTTTGCGATTTTCTAACGATCCTTGGTTTCGCAGTTCGAAACTAAATTATCCCTGGTCCGTGTCTGGTCCCAACCCGGACGGTTTCCCCTTTAGTGGTCTGCCAAGGCTGGGCCATGAAAACGACTGGGGATCCTTAAAAATTCCTGATGCTGACTATGATGATGCCCGTAGCGCAGAATACGCCATTCAGTTCTTAAAAACAGAACAAGAGAAACCTTTCTTCCTAGCCTGCGGCATCTTTCGACCTCACCTTCCCTGGTATGTGCCAGGAAAATACTTTGATCTTTATCCGCTCGATGATATCGTATTACCGCCGGTTCCGGACAATGACCTGAATGATCTTCCCCCAGCAGCATTGAAACTGGCCGCTGCCCGTCGTGGAGACTTAATTACGATCCGTGAGGCAGGTCAACGGCGGCAGGCCATCCAGGCTTACCTAGCCAGCATCAGTTACGCCGATGCGCAGTTGGGACGCGTCTTGGAGGCACTCAAGAAAAGTCCCCTAGCGGCAAACACGATTGTCATTCTCTGGTCGGACCATGGCTGGCACCTCGGGGAAAAGCAACACTGGCACAAGAGCACGCTCTGGGAAGAAGCGACCCGAGTACCACTCACCATCGACGCACCCGGCCAGCCCCCTGGAGTCTGCCACCGCCCGGTCAGCCTACTCGACATCTATCCAACCCTGCAGGATCTCTGCCAGTTAAAAACAGGTCAAAAACTCGATGGGGTCAGCCTGACTCCGCTGCTACGTGATCCAGCAACCACATGGGACCGTCCCGCAGTCACCGAGTTCAAGTTGGGCAATGCGGCCGTTCGCTCCCAGAGATACCGCTATATCCGCTATCAGGATGGGAGCGAGGAACTGTACGACCACCAGGTCGATCCCCAGGAGTGGGTCAACCTGGCCAACGATAACAAATACCGGCAAATCAAGCGGGAGTTGGGGAACTGGATCGCAAAGGATTGGGCACCCTCGGCCCCCACGAAGCAGGCTTTCAGTTTCGATCCGCAAAGCTACACTTGGACACACAAGAAAACGGGCCGCACAATATCCGGGAAACAAGCAAACTGATTTTTCACTCCAACCCAGCGTGACATCATGCAACTGACCAAGAATTTAAACCGCACATACCTCCTGTTAGCTACCTGCCTGCTACTGCCTTGCGGTTCCCCGCCGCTGATCGCTGCCCAGCACGACAAAACCAACGTCGTGTTGATTCTGATCGACGACCTAGGATGGAAAGATCTGGGCTGTTATGGGAGCACTTACTACCAGACTCCCCACATTGACCGATTGGCCAGCGGGGGTATGCGATTCACCGATGCCTATGCCGCTTGCAATGTCTGTTCGCCGACACGGGCAGCCATCATGACCGGCAAGTATCCGGCTCGCCTGTTGCTCACCCAATGGTTACCGTCGGGGCGCTGGAGTCCCGGCAAGCACAAGATGCGCGAAGGACGTTATGTTTCGAACCTGCCACTGGAAGAGGTGACCATTGCCGAAGCCCTGCGGGAGGCCGGTTACCAGACTGCTTTCATGGGAAAATGGCACCTCGGGACTGAGACCTATTACTACCCCGAGCACCAAGGATTTGATCTGAACGTGGGAGGTCGGGACTTCGGGGCACCGGGTAGTTATTTTTATCCTTTCGCCGGCACCTGGAAAATTCCGACCACCGGAAAAATTCAGCAAAAACCGGGTCCCGTGGGGGGTAAACCGGGTGATTATCTGGTCGACCGCCTGGCAGAAGAAGCAGAGCTGTTCATTCGCCGCAGTGCAGACAAGCCCTTTTTCCTGATGCTCTCCCACTACGCGGTTCATGCACCACTGCAGGGGAAACCCGACAAAATCAAACTGTACCAGCAGGTGGCCAAGGATCGACAACAGGGGCCTCCCGCTTACGCGGCCATGGTCGAGAGCGTCGATGAGAGTGTCGGGCGGGTGATGCAAACGCTACGGGAACTCAAAATCGATCAGCAAACCCTAGTTATCTTTACCAGCGACAATGGGGGCTTTGCCAAGGCTACCAGCAATTCCCCGCTACGGGCGAACAAGGGAAGCAATTACGAAGGAGGCCTGCGCGTGCCGCTGATTATCAAGTGGCCAGAGAATACCAAGCCCGATTCGGTTTCCGATCAACCGGTCATCAGCACCGACTTCTACCCAACGATCCTTGCCGCCACCGGTCAGCCGGCCCGCCCCCACCAGCATATCGACGGAAAAAATCTCGTCCCGCTGCTCACTGGCAAGGGTTCTCTGCAACGGGACGCCATCTATTGGCACTACCCACACTACAATCAACACCCACACAGCTTCCCTTCTGGGGTCGTTCGCGCCGGCAACTGGAAACTGATCGAGGCCTTTGAAACTGGAAAACTAGCGCTTTACGATCTGGCAAACGATTTGGGGGAAACAACCGACCTGGCCAGTGAAAATCCGGCTCATGTCAAGAAGTTACAGGCCTTGCTCAAAACCTGGCAACAAGAGGTCGGCGCCGACCCGATGCGACCAAATCCCCAATTCACGGGAGATCGCCGATGAATTATTGCTTTCATCTCAACTGGCTCCGTCGCTAGATCGTCGCCCTGCCGCCGCCGGGCAACAAAACTGGACTGGTATCCTGTCCGCCGTCGTAGTCGAAGGTGTTTTTACTTGCTCGCGACTGCAATAAG
>JANXGZ010000239.1 GCA_024958995.1 Methylococcales bacterium
ATTCACGGATTCACGGATTCACGGATTCACGGATTCACGGATTCACGGATTCACGGATTCACGGATTCACGGATTCACGGTCCGCCGAGGATCGGGTCAAAGTAACCACCGACGGAATTACAGGAATGAACGATTTACCCGTTGAGTTGAAGTATGCCAAGTCGCATGAATGGGTCAGGCAGGAGAGGGATGGGGTCCTCAGTGTTGGTATTACCGATCATGCTCAGGAAGAACTCGGTGACCTTGTCTATGTTGAAATGCCCGAGATTGGTAAACATCTGAAGGCTGGGGAGCAATGTGCAGTCGTTGAATCGGTGAAGACTGCCTCTGACCTCTATTGTCCCGTTTCTGGAGAAATCGTGGAGATCAATACGTCCGTTGTCGAGGAGCCGGAGTCCGTGAATGATGATGCGTATTCTGCCTGGCTGTTCTCTGTTCGTCCGGATTCCGTTGATGATTTGGCAAATTTGCTGGATGCTGAAGGATACCGAGAATTCATTGACGCCTAGGTTCACAGCTGCGAGAGGCCGTGCGGTGGTTTTAGCGACAGGTAGTTCCTGAGCGGACCCGTACGAATACTTGTTTGCAACAATAAGATTGCTGGGTTTGCGTTTCTGCCAGGAACATAGGTTTCGAATACATTGATTCGCGGCTCTTGTGTGGTGGGAGTTCAATTTCTTGATTCAACCAAGTTGTCGGGAGAGATGTAAAAAATGAGTGTATTAATCTGCGGTTCCATGGCCTTTGACACCATCATGGTCTTCCATGACCGGTTCAAGAACCATATCCTTCCGGACAAGGTTCACATTCTAAATGTTTCCTTCTTGGTGCCGAAACTGCGCAGGGAGTTTGGCGGTTGCGCGGGGAATATTGCCTACAATCTCGGTCTCCTCGGCGAGGAAGCCTTACCGATGGCTACGGTGGGCAAGGACTTTGGGCCGTACCGGGAATGGATGGATAAACACGGCATCTCCACCGAGTTCATTCGGCAGGCCGACGAAAACTACACGGCGCAGGCTTACATCACCACCGACAAAGACGACAATCAGATTACTGCGTTTCATCCGGGGGCAATGTCCCTGTCGCATTGCCAGAGCGTCCCGACCGAGAGGGGAGTCAAAATCGGAACGGTTTCACCGGACGGCAAGGAAGCGATGATCCAGCATGCGGAGGAATTTGCAGAAGCCGGGATTCCGTTCATTTTCGATCCAGGACAGGGCTTACCGATGTTTGCAGGGGAAGAACTAACCCGGCTTATTGGCCTGTCGAACTGGGTTACCGTGAATGACTACGAGGCTCAGTTGATGGCTAAAACCACCGGGCTTTCGATCGACCACATTGCCAAACAAGTTGATGCGGTTATTGTTACCCGAGGTTCGCACGGTTCGGAGATTCATGCGAACAATGAACGAATCTATATTCCACCGGCCCGGCCAGAAATGGTGCTGGATCCTACCGGATGCGGGGATGCCTTCCGTGCAGGCCTATTGTACGGGTTGCTGAAAGGTCTTGATTGGGAGACTACAGGCCGGATTGCTTCCCTGATGGGGGCCCTGAAGGTTGAAAGTGAAGGCACTCAGAACCACCATTTCACGATGGATGAATTTCGGGATCGTTTCAATACCAGTTTCCAGTGCCAGTTCTGATTCTCGATTGTGACCAACATGGACAGGTTGCTGTCGATCGTCAAACGTCTTCGTGACCCGGAGCAGGGCTGTTCCTGGGATCGAAAGCAGGATTTCCGTAGTCTGATCCCCTGTACCCTGGAGGAAAGTTACGAGGTCTGTGAGGCTATCGAAAAGGGAGATTTCGATGAACTCCGGGAAGAACTTGGAGACCTGCTTTTGCAGGTCGTGTTTCATTCAACAATTGCCGAGGAAGAAGGTCTGTTCGATTTCGAAGCGGTTGCCGGTGCAATCTGTGAGAAGCTGGTTCGAAGGCATCCTCATGTGTTCGGCAAGGTGACCTATACCTCCGATGAAGAACGGGTCAAGGCCTGGGAAGCGGCGAAATCCGACGAACGGCGCAGCAAAGCGCGGAAAGATGAAAACGAAACCAGCAGTATTCTCGACGGACTGACTTCTTCCCTTCCATCGTTGATGTTTGCTTCGAAAATGCAGCGGCGCGCTTCGAATCACGGCTTCGACTGGAACGAGACGGGCCCGGTGTTCGATAAGGTTGAGGAGGAACTGGAAGAACTTCGCGATGCCTGGAAATCAGGTCAGCAGTCGCATATCCGCGAAGAACTAGGGGATCTGCTGTTTGTAACGGTCAACCTGGCGCGTCATCTGCAAGTCGATTCCGAGACGGCCCTGAGGGAAGCAAGCCGAAAGTTCGAGAGCCGGTTTCGCTACATTGAGGAGCAGGTGGCTCGTTCCGGGCGACAGATTGATGATTGTCCACTGGAAGAACTAGACGCATTCTGGGACGAAGCCAAGATCAGCTTGGCCGCCAAAAGTTCGGCGGTTTCGACGGACTAGCCTGGCGGATGGCGGTCGTTGCGGCGGGCTGTTCGTGACCCGCTGTCTTCCGTGGCTATTCCCGGACCGGTCTTTTGTCGAGCTTTCTCTGCAGGGTTCTGCGGTGCATACCCAAAGCTCTCGCTGCAGCCGAGATGTTGCCGTCGTGTTCCATCAGTACCTTCTGAAGGTGCTCCCATTCCAGGCGTCTTACTGACAGTGGTCGTTCCTTAACCGAGGTTGTTTCGTCGCCTAGTTTGCGGTTTAACGCGTCGACGATCTCGTCGGTTGCCGCGGGTTTGGTTAGATAATGGGTTGCACCGAGCTTAATGGCTTCGACAGCTGTGGCGATGCTGGCAAAGCCGGTGAGGATGACGATATGAATTTGGTCGTCAAATTCCTTGAGTTTCTTGACCATCTCCAACCCGGATTCATGGCCGATGCGCAAATCGATGACCGCGTACTCCGGTTGGGTTTCCTCCGCCAAGCGGAATCCGTTTTCGAGGTCATAGGCAATACTGACTTCATAGTTCCTCTTTCCAAGCGCTTGCCCGAGCACCGAACAGTAGATTGGGTCATCATCGACCAACAGCAGGTGGGCATTGTCATTTTCGTTACTAGCCATCGTCTTCGGGGCCTGTTGATGTAGGAATGACAGGGAGGGAAACGCGAACTTCGGCGCCGCCCTCCATGCGATTTGAAAACTGTAAACTGCCACCATGCCGAGAGATAGTTGCCCGGGCGAGAAATAGTCCGACACCCAGGCCTTGTTCTTTTGTTGAGCCGGGTCTCGTTCCGGCGTTTTTTATCATTTCACCCTCGATCCCGGGTCCCCGGTCGAGAATCTTCAGGAGCAGTCGCGTGTTGTCCCAGTAAGCGATGAACTCCACGTCTTTGGGCGAAACGTCTGCGGCGTTGTTCAGTATGTTGATCAGGGCATGGGTTAATGTTCGGTCAGCCACCAGACTGGGTTCAGGATGCTCTCCACCGGTATCGACCCAGACCGCAGCATTGGGTCTTTGTTTGCGCCACTGCTCAACGACTTCATTCACGTAGTCACTAGCCCTCATGAGGCGGCCGGCTTCGGCCTTTAACTCCCCTGCAGAGGTAGAAAGTACCGACAATGCTTCCTTGCATCGTTCGATCTGGTCGCTGACGATTGCAAGTTTTTGATTCAGATCCCTGAATCGGTCAGTTGCATAGTCGTTTTGTAGTTCGTGGGTGAGAATCGCAATCGTGCCCAGGGGTGTCCCCATCTCGTGCGCCGCACCTGCGGCCAGTGTTCCCAGGGCGACGACGCGTTCATCTCTTAGTGCACCTTCGCGGGCCTCTGCCAGTTTGCGTTCCCTTTCTCTAAGGGTATTGGTCATCTCCACGACAAAATAAGCTATGGCACCGGCGATCACGATATAGCCGAACCACAGGGTGAATGTGTGCAGATCGAGATCATACCTGGGTTGAAGTTCCAAGACGGCGTTGGGTAGACGCGAATTGTGGATTTGTTTCGGCAGGCTTGGTAGCGGAACGTGGTAGGCGATCAGTAACATGTAGAAGACCGATGTCAGACCGACCATTGCCCATGTGTAAACCTGCGGGAGAATCGTTGCCGTTACAATCAGGGGGAGAAGGAAGAACCAGATCAGCGGATTTGTGCCGCCACCCGATAAATACAGAAGACCTGCAAACAGCATGACATCCAGTACTAGGTGGCTAAACAGTTCTCTTTCTTGAACAGGGTAGTCGACATGTAAGCGGTACCACGTCAGGGAGGTAACGATGATCGAGAGGGAAATCAGTGACCAGATCGGATCTGTCTGGATCGGATATTTGGCCACGTAGACTGCCAACACGAGGATAATGCATTCGCCGGTAATCACGAACGCGCGCAGAAGCAACAGCCATCGGAGATTTTGCCTGGCTGCCAGGTTGCGGTTCTTTTCATGCAGGGGAAGCATTGTCGGTCTGTTGTTTCTGTAGCAGGGCTTTAGATTCAATGCTTGGC
>JANXGZ010000180.1 GCA_024958995.1 Methylococcales bacterium
CCATCCGCATTCTGGACATTTTTCGTCAACAGGAGGATTCCAGATTGCGTACTGGCAATCTGGAAAGGTTGAACATGAAAAGAATATCTTGTTGTTGCGTGATTTTCTTTTGAGAATACTGCCCGTGTTGCAGTCCGGACAGGCTACATCCGTATCGACTGGTTTTTCGAGTGGTTCGATATGGCGACACGAGGGGTAGTCGCTGCAGCCGATGAACTTTCCATAGCGGCCGGACTTGATGACCAGACTCGAATTGCATTTGGGACACGTTCTTCCTTCGATAATTTCAGGTTCAGCCGATTCCTTGTCGTCGTTGAGGTTCCGGGTGTACTTGCATTCCGGAAAATTGGTGCAGCCGATGAACCGCCCATTGCGGCCCAGGCGGATAGAGAGCTGGCTTTGGCACTCGGGACATTTTTCGTTGATCGGTTCCTGGGTTACGTCGCTTCGCTGAACCGATTCTTCCTTGTTGTCGATGAGCGTTTTAAAGGGATCCCAGAATTCCTTCATCAGGGGTACCCATTGTTTTTCACCGCGGGCAACCGCGTCGAGTTGATCTTCCAAGTCTGCGGTAAAGTTGTAATCCACGTATCGGTTGAAGTGCTCAGTGAGGAAGCGATTCACGATTCGCCCGACATCGGTCGGATGAAAGCGCTTTTTCTCCAGCATCACGTAACTACGTTGCTGAAGTGTAGAGATGATGGACGAATAGGTCGAAGGTCGGCCGATTCCATATTCTTCCAGTGTCTTTACCAGGGTTGCTTCGCTGAACCGGTGCGGTGGTTCGGTGAAATGCTGGATCGGCAGCACTTCTTTCAGCTCGATCAGATCGCCTTTCTGCATTGGCGGCAAAATGGTTTCCTGGTCGCCGCCTACTTTGGGGTTGTCGAGGCTTTCCTGGTAAACTTTCATGAAGCCGCGAGTTCGGATTGTGGAACCGGTGGCTCTGAATATATTGCCCGCCCCGCACGACAGGTCGGCAGCAACTGTATCAATGGTTGCATGAACCATCTGGCAGGCGAGAGTTCTTTTCCAGATTAGATCGTAGAGGCGGAATTGGTCGTTTGAAATATGCCGTTTTAGTGAATCGGGCATTCGACTAACCGAAGTGGGTCGGATCGCTTCGTGGGCTTCCTGGGCATTTTTTGACTTTGTTTTAAATAGTCTCGGTTGGCCCGGAAGGTCTTTCGATCCAAAATGAGATTGAATGAGTTGACGGATATCGGCCAGCGCGTCCTGTGCGAGGGTGACCGAGTCGGTACGCATGTAGGTAATCAGCCCTGTCGATTCCCCCGCAATGTCGATACCCTCGTACAATTGCTGTGCCACGATCATGGTTTTTTTGGTTGAGAACCCGAGTTTCCGAGCAGCTTCTTGCTGGATTGTCGATGTAATAAAAGGCGGTGCAGGATATTTCTTGCGTTGTTTTTTCTCCACTTTGGCAACCAGTAACTTGCCGTCGCCTTTTTCGATCAGGGTTTTCTGGATCTGCTTTGCCTGCTTTTCATTGTCGATGCTGAACTGATCAAGTTTTTTTCCCTCAAAATGAGCTAGCTTCGCTTTTATCCCCTGGTTATTGGTTTCGGCCAGCGCTTCAATCGTCCAATATTCCCGTGTAACGAATTGCTCTATTTCGAGTTCTCTCTCGGCGATCATCCGCAGGGCCGGGCTCTGGACTCTTCCTGCTGAAAGTCCTCGCCGGATCTTCTTCCACAGCAGCGGCGAAAGGTTGAAGCCAACCAGATAATCCAGTGCACGCCTGGCCTGTTGTGCGTTGATCAAGTTGGTGGAAAGCGTTTTTGGGTTCTGTATCGCTTCGGTAATTGCCCGCTTGGTGATTTCGTGGAACACGACTCTGTAGACTGGTTTGTCTTTGACCACATGCCTTTCCTTCAGCAGTTCAAGCAGGTGCCACGAAATTGCCTCGCCTTCACGGTCCGGGTCAGTTGCGAGGAACAATGCTTCTGCAGAGCGGGCTGCTTTCGCGATGTTTTGTACATGCTTCTGGTTTCGTTCAATCAGATCGTATTTCATGGTGAAATCGTGTTGCGTATCCACCGCTCCTTCTTTGGGCACCAGATCCCTGACGTGCCCGTAGGAAGCAAGGACATGAAAGTCCTTACCGAGAAATTTTTCGATTGTCTTGGCCTTGGCTGGCGATTCGACAATGACTAGGTTTTTACTCATCAGTAGATGCAACTCGGGTTGGGTTTCGAAATCGGCGTG
>JANXGZ010000281.1 GCA_024958995.1 Methylococcales bacterium
CGAAACCTGGACCCGGCTGGACGGCGCGCAGGACATCCCCGCTGATCCCTCCGGCAACAACGTCCTGGACATTGCATTCCCTTTCCCGGAAACGGGCTATTTGGCGATCCGCGAGGAGGATGCCCCGCCGCTCTTCTTTGACGACCTCGAATCAGGACCAGGTGATTGGACGACCTTCGTCAACGACGCCAACAACAACACCCAGTGGGAACTCGGCACCCCGAACGGAACAAGCGGGCCGCTCACCGGCGCCGATGGTTCTCCCAATGCCTGGTGCACAAATCTGGGAGACTTCGGATCTGATTCCGATATCTCCCTCCGCAGCCCCGCCATCGACCTGAGCGATCTGACCGCGGCAGAATTGAGCTTTGAAGCCTACCGTGATGGCGACGGATTCGACGACACCGCCACCATCCGCTTTCTGCGCGCCGGCGACCAAGTGCAACTGGGGGCTGACCTCCCAATCGACATGGTCCCGTTCGACTCAGACTGGGTTAACCTTCGCTTCGATGTCGTCCCCGAGGCGGTTGGCGAGAATGTTCTGATCGAGATCAACTTCGTCAGCAGTGCAGATCAGGAGTTCAGTGGTCTTTCAATCGACAACGTCAGCGTCAGCGCCAAGTGAGCACCCTCTGACTCTCACGATATTCGGCGACGAATTGATCGTATTCGAAGCCTGCTGGTAGTGCTGGGAGCGCGCCGCCCTTCGCGTCCGCTCCCTCCTCGCTGACTCCCTTATATTACTTCCGACCAGTCCTGGCAGTGTCGCCCGCCTGGCGAGGCTCTCGCACTTTGAGATAAGCCAGGAGATCCCGCTACAAGGGAAGGGCCGATCGGATCGACCCGCTGGAAAGCCCAAGGACTTTGTGAAAAATTTCACAAAGTCCTTGCGAGTTCCCAGATTTTCGGTCCTAATTCTGGTGGTAATCGGGATTGATGCTTAGCTCGTATTCAGGCGTATTGATCATGTTCGTCCTGGCCGTCCTGACGGCTGTCGGGATGGTTACCTTGACATCTGTCCTTGGGCCGAAGAAGGCCTTCCCTGAGAAGAATGAACCCTTTGCGTGCGGCAAATCTCCGATTGGCGACGGGCGCCAGAGGTTTTCCGTCAAGTTCTACCTGACGGCGGTGCTTTTCATCCTCTTTGACATTGAGGCGGTGTTTCTCTATCCATGGGCGGTGATTTATCGGCGACTGGGCTGGTTTGGGTTCGTGGAAATGCTGTTGTTCATCGTCATCCTCGGGATCGGCCTGCTGTATGTTTGTAAGAAAGGAGCATTGAAATGGGAGTAGAGAACTTTTTCGGCGACAACATCATCTTCACCAGAGTGAACGACGCGGTCAATTGGGGCAGAAAGTATTCGTTTTTCCTCTACCCCTTTGTCACCGCCTGCTGTGGCATGGAATTCATGTCGTTGGCGGGTCCCCGCTATGACCTCGACCGGTTTGGCGCGGCCCTTCCGCGGTTTTCCCCGCGCCAGGCCGATTTGCTGATGGTGGTTGGGACCATCAGCCACAAGCAGGCGCCGATCCTGGTCAAGATTTATAACCAGATGGCCGAACCGAAATGGGTCATGGCGTTCGGAGTCTGCACGGTTTCGGGTGGGTTCTACGATAATTACGCGACGGTTCAGGGTATCGACACGCTGATTCCGGTCGATGTCTACGTCCCCGGCTGTCCCCCTCGTCCGGAAATGGCCCTGGACGGCCTGATCAAGCTTCAGAACAAGGTGCAGAAGGAAAAGTTCTCGGATTATCCCAAAGGCGCGGCACCGACCACTCCCGCGTAGGCTCGCATACGGAATCATGCCGGAGGAATCAAAGAATCTGGGAACACTGAAGGACCGATTCGGTGACGTCATCTTCGACACCCACTCCTACCGGGGCGACGACACCATCATCATCGACAAGCAGCATATTCTGGAGGTCTGCCGGTTCCTGAGGGATGAAGCGGACCTGAGTTTCGATTTCATGATGGACCTTACCGTCGTGGATTATCTCAACCAGGAGGATGCCCGGGAGCGATTCGAGGTCGTGTACCACTTCTATTCCTCTGAACGGAATCACCGGTTGCGAGTCAAGGCGCCTATTCCCGAGTCGGACTGCACGATCGACTCGATCATCCCCTTATGGATTGGCGCCAACTGGTTCGAGCGGGAAGCGTATGACATGTATGGCATCCGGTTTAACGATCATCCGAACCTGAAACGGATCTTGTTGTACGAGGAGTTTGAGGGCTACCCGTTGCGAAAGGATTATTCCATCACAAAACGGCAACCGTTAATCGGACCGAAGAATTGAACGTCTCCCATGGCTGACCTGACAGAAAGTCTGCATTCGGAGCATATGGTCCTGAACATGGGGCCGTCTCATCCCGCGACGCATGGCACGGTGGAGTTCAAGGTGACGCTGGACGGCGAGACCATTGTGGACCTGGAGGTTGAGATCGGCTACCTGCACCGGGGCTTTGAAAAGAGTTGTGAGAAGGGGACCTGGGAGCAGGCCTTTCCCTACACGGACCGGCTCAACTACTGTTCCGCGATCATCAACAATGTGGCCTATGCCATGGCCGTGGAGAAGCTCCTGGGTGTCGAGTCCACCGAGCGGTGCCAATACATCCGGGTGATCACTTCGGAACTCAGCCGGATGGCGGATCATTACACAAACATTGGTGCCGGCGCCTTGGAACTCGGTGGCTACAGCGCGTTTCTTTACTTCGTCGAGGCGCGTGAACTGGTGTGGGACCTGTTGGAAAAAGTCTGTGGCGCGAGATTGACCTCGAATTACGTCCGCATCGGTGGCTTGAAAAACGATCTTCCGCCGAACTTCGAGCAGGATCTCCAGGAAGTCTTCAAGGAATGCAGGAAACTGTATCATGATGTGGATACGTTGCTGAGGAAGAACCGGATTTTCCTCGATCGGATGCGGGATATTGGAGGGATTTCCACCGAAGAAGCGATCGCCTACGGCTTCACGGGTCCTTGCTTGCGCGCCTGCGGCATGGAATATGACGTTCGCAAAGCGCAACCCTACCTCGTTTATGATCGCCTGGATTTCGAAATCCCGACCGGAACTACCGGCGACAATTTCGATCGCTACCTTGTCCGCATGGAAGAGATCAACCAGAGCATGCGCTTGGTCGAGCAATGCCTGAAGGAGATGCCGGAGGGGCCGGTCAATATCGACGATCCGTTGATCCGGCAGGCCTCCAAGGACAAGGTGTATTCCAAGATGGAGGAGTTGATCGATCTGTTCATCCTCGTCTCGGAGGGCGTGAAACCGCCCAAGGGAGAGGTCTATCTTCCGACCGAAGGCGCGAACGGAGAGTTGGGCTTCTATCTGGTCAGTGATGGGACCGGTAAACCCTTGAAATGCCGCGTGCGGCCACCCTGTTTTGCCCTCACCCAGGCGATGCCGCGACTGTGCAAGGGCTCGCTGCTGGCGGACATCATCCCCACGTTTGATCAGATCAACCTGATTGGAGGGGAGTGTGACCGATGAGGCGATCCCCCTGACGTTCAGCAACCGCTAAAGGCATGCTCTCAGAAAACGCAAAAAAGGAAATTGAACGGGAGATGGCGAAGTACCCCGAAAAACGGGCTGTCATTTTGGCGGCACTTCATCTCGTGCAAAAAGAAGAGGGGTGGATCTCGCAGGACGCGATGGAAGAGGTTGCCTCACTTCTCGACCTCACACCGATTGAAGTAAGGGAAGTCACTTCCTTTTACACCATGTTCAACATGCGACCGGTCGGGAACCATCATTTGCAGGTCTGCACGAATCTCTCCTGCGCACTGATGAACGGCCGTGGAGTGGTGGAATACATCCAGCGCAAGCTCGGGATTGAAGTCGGTGAGACGACCGGGGATGAACGGTTCACATTGTCGACGGTGGAATGCCTGGGAAGCTGCGGCACGGCGCCGATGATGCAGATCGGAGATGACTATCATGAGAACCTGTCGGAACCAAAGATCGATTCCATTCTGGAAACCCTGAAGTAAGGACGCGCGATGGATGCACCGCGTTGTCCTCATTGTCCATAATTATGGAACTGTACCTGACGAAAAACTTCGGCAAGCCGAACGCCATCGCAATGGCGGGTTATCTCAAGCACGGCGGTTATCGCGCCCTGCGAAAGGTTCTGAAGAAGATGGAGCCGAAGGACGTTGTCGAGGAGGTCAAGGATTCCGGGCTGAGGGGCCGGGGTGGCGCCGGATTTCCGACCGGGCTCAAGTGGAGCTTCATGCCCCAGGAGACGGATGGACCGAAATATATTGCCTGCAACGCCGATGAATCGGAACCCGGTACCTTTAAAGACCGTGAATTCCTCGAGAAGGAACCGCAGATGATGATCGAGGGCCTCATCATCAGCGCCTATGCCATGGGGGTGAATACCTGTTACATCTACATTCGCGGCGAATACGCGACCCAGACAAAGATCCTTCAGCAAGCGCTCGCGGAAGCCTACGAGAAGAAGTTTCTGGGCAGGAACATTCTTGGATCCGGTTTCGATTGTGACATCTACGTTCACCGCGGTGCCGGCGCCTACATTTGCGGCGAGGAAACCGGTTTGATGGAATCCATCGAGGGAAAAAAGGGGCAACCCCGGAAGAAGCCCCCGTTTCCCGCCAACTTCGGCCTGTGGGGCCGGCCCACCACCGTCAACAATGTCGAGACGTTTGCCCAGGTGCCCCATATCATCAACAAGGGCGCCAGCTGGTTCCGCGGTATTGGGACGGAAAAGAGCACGGGAAACACCATCTTCGGTGTCAGCGGACACGTCAACAAACCGGGGGCCTATGAGCTTCCATTGGGATACGGCCTGAAGGATCTCATTTACAAGGACGCCGGCGGGATCAGAAACGGGCGGGAGTTGAAGGCCGTTATTCCGGGTGGCTCATCGGTCAAGGTGTTGCCTGCGGACCGGATTGATGTTCCCCTGGACCACGACTCGCTAACCAATGCGGGTTCCTCGCTCGGCACGGGTGCTGTCATTGTGATGGATGACACCACCTGCATGGTTCGCGTCGGCGTGGTGCTGGCTCATTTCTATCGCCACGAGAGTTGCGGCCAGTGCACCAATTGCCGTGAAGGTTCCGCCTGGCTGCATCAGTTGATGGTGGGCATCGAAAATGGACAAGGGAAAATCGAGGATCTGGACCTGCTCATGGATGTCGCGGACAGCCTGGAGGGGAGTTCGATCTGCGCCCTGGCAGATGCCGCGGCATGGCCGGTACAAGGATTAGTCACCCATTTCAGAGACGAATTCGAGGAGCATATCAAGACCGGTAAATGCACCTCCCCGGACAGTTTTCGAATATAACCCGAGCGCGAAACGATCTCAGCCTATGCCAACATTCACATTAGACGGTAAGGAATTGACGGTGGAACAGGGCACGACCGTGCTTAAGGCCGCCCTGGCCAATGGCGTTCAAATCCCTCACTTCTGTTTTCATCCGCATCTCTCCGTGGACGGTTCGTGTCGCATGTGTCAGGTCGAGGTCGAAAAGATGCCGAAACTGGCCATCTCCTGCGACACGCTGGTCGCCGACGGCATGGTCGTGAAAACCACTTCGGAAAAAGTTCTGAAGGCGCGGAACGCCGTGATGGAATACCTGTTGCTCAACCATCCGCTCGACTGCCCCATCTGCGACCAGGCGGGAGAATGCGGATTGCAGGAGTACAACTTCAAACACGGCAACACCCACAGCCGCTTCAGCGAGGAAAAGCGGCCCGGACGGAAGCGTTTCGAAATCGGGCCTCGCGTGGTCTTCGATGAAGAACGATGCATTTTCTGCCGGCGATGCGTGAGATTCTGTAATGAAGTCAGTCAGACCGGAGAACTGGCGGTCTTCTCCCGTGGTGACAAGTCAGTCCTCGACACCTATCCCGGCAAACCGCTCGATAACCGCTACTCGCTGAACACGGTTGATATCTGTCCCGTGGGCGCCTTAACGAGCACGGATTTTCGATTCAAGGTCCGGGTCTGGTTCCTGGAACAAACCGATTCGGTCTGTCCGGGGTGTTCGAACAATTGCAGCATCCATATCGATCACCGAAAGGGGAAGATCCAACGCTTGCGTCCCCGGGAAAACCTGAAAGTAAACCAGGCCTGGATGTGTGATGCAGGGAGGGAACTGTACAAGCAAACCGGTTCCGACAACCGGTTGACCGCCCCCCGTGTGTTGGCCGAGGGCCAATCGACTGAGGTCACCTGGGAGGAGGCCTTTGCTGCGGCGGCAAAGGGACTGGCGCGATTCGAAAACGATC
>JANXGZ010000171.1 GCA_024958995.1 Methylococcales bacterium
ACGGTTTTGGTCATGGGTTTTTGCGGTGACGACTCCTCTGCAGACGTGTTGCTCGAGTTGATGGAATCTGCCGGGATAGCCTGCCGGTTCAAGCGCTTGCAGGGCTTCGAGACCGTCACAAAACTCAGGGTTATGAGTCGCAATCAGCAATTGATTCGGCTCGATTTCGAAGATGGCTTCCACGGCGTGGATTCGGCAGGGATCCTTGAAGATTTTCGTATTGAGGCGGAAAAGGCCGATGTTGTTGTCCTTTCCGACTACGGCAAGGGGACATTGCGTTCGACCAGGGAATTCATCCAGGCGGCGCGTGATGCGGGCAAACCGGTCCTGGTGGATCCAAAAGGGCAGGATTTTTCAATTTATGTAGGCGCTACGCTGATCACTCCGAACCTGGCTGAGTTTGAAAGGGTTGTCGGAGCTTGCAAGGACGAACAGGAAATCGTTGAAAAGGGATTTCGGCTTCTTCAGGATATCGAGCTAGGTGCGCTGCTGGTCACCCGCGGCGAACAGGGTATGACCCTGCTCCAACGGAATGAGGAACCCCTGCATCTTCCTACCCAGGCCCGCGAAGTCTACGATGTAACCGGCGCTGGAGATACAGTCATTTCGGTTCTGGCGGCCAGCTTGGCCGCCGGTCGGCCATTTACGGAGGCGACTGCCCTAGCGAATATCGCGGCCGGTCTTGTGGTCGGCAAGCTGGGCACTGCTACTATCGGACTGGACGAATTGCGCTACGCCCTCCAGCAGCAGCGCGCTCACCACCGAGGTGTCATCGGCCTCGAGGCGTTGCTGGAAACGCTGGCAGTTGCCCGATCGAGCGGAGAGAAGATCGTTGCGACCAATGGCTGTTTCGACATTTTGCACCCGGGACATATCGCCTATCTCCAGCAGGCCCGTGATCTGGGTCATCGACTGGTGGTTTTGGTCAACAGTGACGAATCGGTGCGCCGCCTCAAGGGCGAGGACCGACCGGTCAACAATCTTGAAACCCGAATGGCTATGCTGGCCGCGTTGGAATGCGTTGACTGGGTCATTCCATTTACAGAGGATACTCCTGAAAAACTCTTGTGCAGAGTTTTGCCTGATATCTTGGTCAAGGGAGGCGACTATGGCGATGTGAGCCGACTGGCCGGTTATGATTGCATTACCGCTAACGGGGGCGAGGTTAGGATTCTGGATTTTATCGACGGATTTTCAACGACAGAGTTTATTCGGAACCTCCGGAAAAGTGTATAAAATGGAACTTTATTCGTCGTATCTGCCAGGGGTTCTCAGAGATCCTGGCCTGTTCCCCTCGGCCCATGTTCAACAAGGAGTCGGGGGGATTCTTCCCGTTGCTGGCGCAATAAATCATGGCTGAATTTGCCCGAACCGGTTCGGATACCAACACGGCAGCCGACCTTCCGCCTCATTCGATTCAGGCAGAGCAATCGGTGTTGGGCGGGTTGATGCTGGACAATGTATCTTGGGACTCCATCGCTGACCGGGTTGGTGAAGAGGATTTCTACCGCAAAGAGCATCGGCTGATCTTCAGGGCGATTTGCAAGCTGGCTGAAAAGGAAACTCCGTTCGACGTGGTGACTTTGTCGGAGATCCTGGAGCAGGAGAATTCCCTGGGTGATGCGGGTGGGCTGCAGTACATCGGAACCCTCGCCAAGGATACCCCAAGTGCTGCAAACATCACTGCCTATGCGGATATCGTCAGGGAGCGTTCGGTGCTACGGCAACTGGTCCACGTCGGAACCGAGATCGCCAGAGCGGCCTACGAGACCCAGGGTCGAGACACTCCGGAATTACTTGAGTACGCAGAACAGAAGGTTTTCGAAATCGCCGAGCAGAGGCAGCGCGGTTCCTCGGGTTTTGTGGCGATCAAGCCTCTACTGAAGCAGGCAATCGAACGCGTCGAACAGTTGTATGAGCAAGAAGGCTCATTGACAGGAGCAAGCACCGGATTCAATGATTTTGATGAAATGACGTCCGGTCTTCAGTGTTCGGACCTGATAATCGTTGCAGGACGGCCTTCGATGGGTAAGACCAGTTTTGCGATGAACCTGGCGGAAACCGTATCGATTCAAGGTGACAAGCCGGTCGCTGTGTTCAGCATGGAAATGCCCGGTGACCACCTGGCGATGCGCATGATGTCGTCCCTCGGTCGTATCGATCAGCACAAGATTCGAAGTGGGAGCCTGGAAGACGAGGAATGGCCGCGTTTGACGTCCGCGCTGAACATACTGGCCGATGCCAAACTGTTCATCGACGATACGCCGGCCATGTCATCGATCGAAATTAGAGCCAGGGCCCGGCGTCTGACTCGTGAACACGGCCAACTTGGGCTGGTTGTAGTGGATTACCTGCAATTGATGCAGGCTCCCGGCCACGGTGACAACCGGGTTTCCGAAATCTCATACATATCCCGGTCTCTCAAGGCCCTTGCAAGGGAACTTGATGTTCCGGTGGTTGTTTTGTCCCAGCTGAACCGGAACCCTGAACAGCGGCCGAACAAACGGCCGGTCATGTCCGATCTTCGTGATAGCGGATCCATCGAGCAGGATGCCGATCTGATCGCTTTCATTTACCGGGATGAGGTCTACAATGAGGACAGTCCGGACAAGGGTACGGCGGAAATCATCATCGCAAAGCATCGTAATGGCCCGATTGGTACAGTTCGTCTGACCTTTCTCGGTCAGTACACCCGGTTCGAGAATTTTGCCGCCAATCCTTACGGAGACGAGGGTTATCTATGATTCCGGCCGCGCACGCGGTGCTGGACCTGTCGGCGCCACGTCATAACTTGCAGCGGGTCCGGGATCATGTTCCGGGGTCGAAAGTCATGGCCGTTATCAAGGCCAACGGCTATGGCCACGGGCTGCTTCGAATTGCCAGGGCGTTGCGGGGAGTCGATGCATTTGCCGTAGCTCGGGTCGAAGAAGGTGTCCGCCTGCGTGAGGCGGGTATTGTCGAACCAATCGCTGTGCTCGAGGGTTTTGTCTGTGCAGATGAGCTTGCTCTTGTTCATCGGCACCATCTCGAGCCGGTCGTGCATTCGATGTACCAGGTTGAAATCACCGAGGCCTCTGGGCAGAAAGACTCTCTTTCTGTTTGGCTGAAGCTGGACTCCGGAATGAACCGCCTGGGGTTCGGAGAGCACGATTTTCTTGAGGCGCATAGGCGCCTCAAGAATTGTTCGCAGGTCGAGAAACCCATCCGTTTGATGACACATCTGGCGAAGGCGGACGAACTGGATGACCCGGCTACAGCCAGTCAATTGCAGCTGTTTCATGCCCTCACGGAGGGTTTATTCGGAGAGCGAAGTATCGCCAACTCTGCTGGAATTCTGGGTTGGCCCGAAGCGCGGGCCGATTGGGTCAGGCCTGGAATCATGCTGCTGGGGGCGTCGCCTTTTCCGCACAAGACCGGTGCGGACCACGACCTTCAGACTGTCATGACGTTGCAGTCAAGGTTGATTGCGGTTAGGGAACTTGAAGCTGGGGCTGCCGTCGGTTACGGCGGGCAGTGGGTGGCACCGCGCAACATTCGTCTCGGGGTAATCGCGATCGGTTACGGCGATGGCTATCCCCGTTCCATCGGTAACGGTGCCCAAGTGCTTGTTCGGGACACGCGAGTCCCGGTTGTTGGTCGGGTTTCCATGGACATGCTGACGGTCGATCTTTCAGGCTGTCCCGATGCCAAAATCGGTAATCCGGTAGTCCTCTGGGGCGACCAGCTTCGCATCGAGGAAGTGGCGGCTTTTGCCGAGACCATCCCCTATACACTGCTTTGTGCGGTTACCCAAAGGGTCCTGATGGTGGAAGAGAGCACCATGAGACGTCGCCCCGGGGCCATCGGTTCGCAGCAGTACCAGCGGCACGGCTAGCGGCGGTTTTTCCGCCATTCTGCAGAGTCGCAAGCCCGAAAGCACGATTGCCCCCAAACGGGATGCCGTAGCTGGCGTAGAGTTGATCTTGGATTCGACCCGGTATGGCTCTCTCAGACGGTCTCTAACAATTTCTTCGATTCGTGTAGCATTCGCTTGCGGAATAGGACGAATCTCCAGCGACTTCCACCGTATTGCCGCCACAGGAACGCGGATCGAATTCCCGCCAGTAACAATGCCCGGATCTTGATCACGTTGTCCGGATTGGTTAGATGAACCTGTTCCCCATTGACCAGGATCTTTGGATTCAGCTGGCTAACGGTGCTCTGGTAGAGATCGGCCAGTCTGGAGATGATCGTTTCCGAATCTTCGTCGGCGTTGCTTTCCGAACCGATTTGTTCCAGTCCGCGCCTGAGTTTCAACAGAAGATCGTCGTTGCTGACCAGTTTGCGTTCCAGGAAAAGTAATGCCCCAGCGTAGTTTAATTGTTCTGGATCCATTGCCGGCGGGCCCGAGAGTTGCTTTTCAAGCTGTCGGACGCCGGTTCTGATTCTGTTGAGTCCGCCGTAGACATCCTTGATATCGCTTGCCTCGATTTTCATGATCGATCCGATGCTTGCCTCTATGGCATCCGCGTCTGCCGTGCCATGCCTGGCAAGTTGTTTGATCAGGTAAACGGCCTGTGCGAGACCCGCTAGGGCGATAGTCTGATTGTAGATGGATTTTCTTGCCATGTTTGCGACCGAAGATTTGCTGGATACAGGGGTTAAGGAAGTTGCCGCGGGTGTTTCGGGGTCGTTGACAGTCTGATGGGACAGAAAGGCTCAGGGTTGTGTTGCTTTTCCTTCGCTGATCCAGACTTTGATCCCTTTTTCAAGATGATAAATTTTATCGTTGCCAGATTTTTCGTCAAGTAGCCGGCCAACCCTTGAGGAGCGGCCGCCGGAGCGACAGATCAGGATGACGGGTTGATGGTCTTTCCTTAATCGGTTCAAGTCGGCTAGCCACTTCGACGAGTCGTAGTGGCTGTTTGCATCGAAAAACATCAGTTTGTGACTGGAAGCAATGGTCCCCGTTGCTTTCCATTCTGATGGAGTCCGGATATCCACTACCAGGGCATTTTCTTTTTCCACCAGTGCCTCGAGCTGGTCAGGACTGATACCAACCAGCTCTGCCATGATCGATTGGCTGACAAGCAACGTTAGCAATCCTGTCAATCTATAAAACGATTGATGCATTCCCATTGCCCATATTAAGCCGATAAAGTTCATTTTAGCATCCGAAATGTTTAATCGTAAGCAGGATACTGGCCCGGCACTGGTTATTAGTCGGTGCTAAGGGTGTCATTGGATATTAAATCCTGGATCACAGCCTGTAGGAAAGGACGGGAAATCAATGTTATGCCTCTTTTTCAGAGCCGTTGATTCGGCGTTGCGGGGCGAATTTTGCGAATTGTTGATGTGGTAGACTGGAACCTATTTGAATGGTCGAAAGTGTACCCATGGAAAAAATCGTATTGCGCGTTGAGGGAATGAAATGCGGGGGGTGTGAATCGTCGGTAAAAAATCTTCTGGAGACGCTTGATGGTGTGGCTTTAGCCTCGGCAGATCATGCCGCTAATCAGGTGGAGATCGACTTTGAATCGGCGCTTGTTTCGCTGGATGAGTTGAAGCAGGTGGTCAGCGATGCCGGATATACGATTGCCGCTTGAGAGAGGTGTCCCTAGGTTCAAAGATCGAAGTTGAAATCAACTTGGCGATATTGGCAAGCCGGATTTTCAATAAACCGGTTTTGTTGGTGAAAATGTCATCATCCATGCCGGTAATGCGGGTGATAGATCTTTTTCGTCCGATGGTGGTCTGATGTCCAAACTGGATTGTGTACCAGCTACCCGGAGCAGCGTTTTGAGCTTTGGTAACCGATTGGCGTGCATGTTTCATGCGTTTTGGCCAGGGAATCGGTAAATGCAGTCAAACAGGAATGGGTCTTCTCAGCAGAGCGTAGTGCGGTTGTCCGTGCTGGGCATGCGCTGCGCGGGATGTGTGAAAAGCGTGGAAGATGCCCTGAAGGAAGTCGAGGGCGTTGAGTCTGCCGAG
>JANXGZ010000260.1 GCA_024958995.1 Methylococcales bacterium
AGCCTCTTGCTACACCCCGCATGGGTGATGAAACAGGAGCGACCGAGACAGCAACCGACCCTTTTCCCCGCCGGCACGGTACACCCGCTCTTACCCGCCGCCGAGCTCAGGGACTGCAAGAGCCCGCCGACATGAGCGACCCGCGGTTTCAAGAAAATCCGCTCGAAGAAGGGCCACCGACGATCGCCCGCCAACCCGGTTGGACCTGCAATTCCAGTGGAAACGATTCAGGTTGGGACTGCCAGCTTTTCGGACCCGACCCGGCCGGTCAGGAGCATGCGGTTGGAAAAGCAGAAGAAAGCCTGGTCGGAAATGAGTCATTCAGCAACGAACAGGAAATGATCTTCAGGGACATGATTTCGAGAATTCCCTACGATCCGTGGGACAAATGCACGACCCGACTCGGACCGCCAAGGCCGGCGCGAGTTTCCAGGGCAACCAGGGAATTGTCACCCTCGGACATCAATGCCGATTACGCCGATTTCTACAGCCGCCAGATCATGAACCTGTCCGGCAATGTCGATTACACACGACTGGACCAGCGCACCACTGCTGACGAAGCCGAATACGACACTGAAGCCGAGGTCCTCAACGCGCGCGGCAATGTTCACTACAACGACCAGGACCAGGCTGTCTATGCCGATCGGGCCTTCATCCGGATGGCCGAAGACAAGGCCAAGCTTAGGAATAGTCTTTTTATCGACAAGACCGGGCCAGGAAGAGGGCGCGCCAAGCTGACCGACAAGATCAGCAAATCGATCAGCCATTTCTACGACGCGATCTACACCACCTGTGCGCCCGGCAACCAGGACTGGACGCTGGGAGCCGACTTCGTTGAAATAGATCGTGATGAAGGATTGGCAAGAGCAACAAATGCATGGGTCAACCTATCAGGAGTTCCTGTTCTTTACACACCCTTCATTGAATTCCCGATCGACAACCGCAGAAAATCCGGCTTCTTGAACCCGATCTATCAACAAACCAGGGCGACTGGCTTTGACCTAAGCTTGCCGTTTTACTGGAATATCGCCCCCAACTACGACGCCGACATCGTCCCTCGCTACATGGACAAACGAGGCCTGTTGCTGTTCGGTAGGTTCCGTTACCTAACGGATTCTTCCAACGGCATCGTCGAAGGAGCCATCATTCCCCAAGACTTCAAGAAGGATAAAAAGTCCCGCGGGGCATTCAGCCTGGTCAATCGAACACAAATCACCGAATCGCTGGCTTCCAATACCAATTTCAACTGGGTCTCCGATCTGGACTACTTCAACGACTTCAGAAACCTAACCGGCTCCACGACGTTCAGCTACATCCGCGGGTTTTCCGATCTGACGTACAGCGACGAAGGGTTTAACGCAAAGGCGATGCTCGACTATTACCAGTCTGTCGACCCCGACAGCCCAGACACACCGTATCGCAGATTGCCCCAGATCCTCGTGTCATACAACCCCATGGCATCCGCAAACACGATCAGTCTGGATTCCGAAGCGAATGACTGGCTGTACGGGTTCCGCGGCGAATACGTGCATTTTCAGAAGCAGACTGGTGTCACGACGCACCGTTTTGATCTAAAACAAGCCGTCAGCTGGCCCCTGAGCACTGCCGGTATTTCTGTTACGCCAAAACTCGCGCTGACTACTACGCAGTATTCGCTGCAGAACCAGTCAACCGGCACCCCGAGTTCCATCACCCGGATCCTGCCCCTGTTCTCGATCGAGAGCGAGCTGGTCCTGGAGAGATACTTCACTGTCGGTCAGTCGTCCATGGTCCAGACGCTCGAGCCCAAGCTGTACTACCTGTTTGTCCCCGAGAAAAACCAAGACGATATTCCGTTATTCGACACCGGCGGCTTCGATTCGTCAATGGCACAACTATCCCGAGACAACCGATTCAACAGCACGGATCGGATTGGCGATGCCAATCAATTGTCGATGACTCTAACTTCCCGGTTCCTCGAATCGGCCACAGGCATCGAACGACTGGTTGGAACCGTGGGAATGACCACCTACTTCAAGGACCGGGTTGTACAGCTTTCATCCAGTACCGCGCCTGAAACAAAAACCTTCTCGAACGTTATAGGTAATCTGCAAGGCTTGATCACGAAAAATCTTCGTTTCCAGAGCGAGCTGCAATGGAACCCACACCACAAACCGTGGAATGACAGGGGTTCTCTGGATAGGGTGAATGCTTCGCTGGTTTACGGCGATGAAGAAAACCGGATTCTCAATCTGGGCTACCGATACCGAAAAGACAATCTCGAGCAGGTCGATCTATCAGCCCGGTGGCCTCTTTTCAGCGGATTGACTGGGGTCGGCCGCGGGCAATATTCGTTAAAG
>JANXGZ010000139.1 GCA_024958995.1 Methylococcales bacterium
ACTGAAAACCGCAAGCGGTGATGAATAAACAGACACGGCCCCAAAGAACGAGGCAATGAAGATGGCATTCAGCCGTCCAGCCAATATGAATTTAGCAAATGCACGCATTATTCCAGATACTCCTCGTTCCATGGAAGATGTCAGCCTCCGTACCTGTCAACAACACTCCGGTCGCACCAACAGGTCGTGTTGGCGTATACAGGGTCGAGGACATCATTCGGTTCGGGCTGACCACCTCGGATCATTGCAAAGGCTCCGCCAACAACCAGACCCAGGTTGCTTCTATGATCAAGGCACAACCAGAATTTATGCCATCAATTATCGCTACAACCAGTCCTCGGCACAACACGATGAGCCAGAACCAGTCTTCCAACTCGGATGCTGAAAACCGAAACCATCGACACACTGCTCGTAAAAAACGCAACCGACATCGGTCCAATCCTGTTGGAACGGTAATCTGGACGATCGCATGTCTTGTTTGACCATCCTGCCCGATATAAATTCTCGTGGTATTGTATAAGAAATCACTTCTCGTCAAGGTACCAAACCAAAGGCATCAAGGCGCAACAAAAAGCATGGTAATTTCAGCAAACCAGCCACAGGTATCCAATGTCGTACGTTCCCGTATTCCCACCGAGTACGGCGAATTCTTGCTTTACTATTACCGCAACACCATTGACGACAAGGAACACATCGCCATGGTGAAAGGTGATGTCTCGGAACAAAACCGGGTTGCGGTCCGCATCCATTCCGAATGCTTCACCGGGGATGTCCTAGGCTCCAGGCGCTGCGACTGCCGTGACCAGCTTCAATCATCGATGCATTCACTGGGAGAAGCAGAATGCGGTGTACTGATATATCTTCGCCAGGAAGGCCGCGGGATCGGGCTTCTGGAAAAGCTAAAAGCCTATAACCTGCAGGATCAGGGTTTTGACACCGTTGATGCGAACATCGAACTCGGGCACCAGCCGGATGAACGCAACTACCAGGTCGCTGCGCTGATACTGCAGGACCTCAAGGTCCTTTCGGTGCGGCTGATGACGAACAACCCGACCAAGATATCCGAATTGGGCAAACTGGGCATCCGGGTCGATGACCGTATTCCGATTGAAGGCGGGCACCACATGGAGAACACCAGGTACCTGACAACCAAGGCTGAGAAGATGTCCCACATGCTGTCTCTGAACAGGCCGCTGGAAATTCCCAACAGCTTCTCGTTCCTCAGGCCGCTGGTCGATTCGCTGCGTAACCGAAGAATGATCAAGGCCGAACGACGGCCCCTGGTTACCGTGAGTTATGCCCAGAGTATTGACGGCAGCATCGCTTCCAGAGGTTCCGACTCGTTGGCGCTGAGTTGCCACAAATCGCTGGAAATGACCCATTTCCTGCGTTCCCAGCACGACGGTCTTCTGGTAGGCATCAACACCGTACTGATCGACAATCCCCGTCTGACCGTGCGCCATTTCGAGGGCCCCAACCCGCAACCGATCATCCTGGACAGCCTGCTGCGATTCCCCGAGAATGCAAGGATGCTGGAAGGCGACTCGCCGGCTCCGGTCATCCTAACCACCGAAGAAGCGCCGGAAGACCGCAAGCAGAAACTGGAATCGCTGGGAATCTCGGTCGTCCGGGTCAAAAGCAACACTCATCATCGGGTCGACCTGATGGACGCATTGGACATCATCGCTACGCTCGGCTTTACCTCGATTATGGTGGAAGGTGGTGGTTCCATCATCGGACAATTCCTCGGGCAGGAGTTCGCGGATTACTGCATCGTCACCATCGCACCGAGACTGATTGGAGGCCTTAAGGCGGTCGAAGACCTGCATCGGCCACCGGAAGCGGCGCCACTGGTGATCGAGAATTGCGAGTACCAGTGCCTGGGATCGGATATGATTGCCTTCGGAGAACTCAAGACCCGGACATGAAATCTCTAGCCGCTTTCCACATCGGCCCGGGGAAAGCTGAACCCAGGGAAGTCAGCTTGAAGGCCCCGGAAAGAGAAGAGGTTTTGGTCCAAACGCTTTGTTCGGCAATCAGTCCGGGCACCGAATCCATGATCTACGGCGGGCACATGCCTCGGGAGATCGATGGAGACGCTAGCATCAGGAACCTTGACGGTCGCCTCGAATACCCTTTCAGCTACGGATACACACTGAGCGGAAAAATCATCGAATGCGGCAAGGATGTGGATTCATCCTGGCTCGGCCGTTCGGTCTTCGTATTTCATCCCCACCAGAACCAGGTCATCGTTCCGGTCGTCGAATGTCTGCCCATTCCAGCTGACCTTGATCACTACGATGCACTGTTTCTGCCTAACATGGAGTCGGCGCTCAATTTCGTCATGGACGCCAACCCTGTCATCGGCAGCCGAATGATGGTATTCGGACTGGGTATCGTCGGCCTACTAACCTGCGAACTGCTATCCAGACAAGGGCCTGAACGGCTGATCGGTCTCGACCCTTTGGCCGACAGACGACAGCGGGCGCTGAACTCGGGCCTGTGCGATGCCGCCGATCCATCGGACACCGGCCAATGGCAATCCCTGGTCAATGAACTGTTCGACAACAGCAAAGCGCAGGGAATGGACATTGTCTTCGAACTTTCCGGCAACATGCAGGCCCTGAACCAGGCAATCGAAGCAACCGGCTTCGACGGGACCATCCTACTGGGTTCCTGGTACGGAACACGCAGCCATGCACTGGATCTTGGCGGCCATTTCCACCGGCGCCGCATCAACATTGTCTCCAGCCAGGTCAGCACACTGGGCCCATCCCTCAGCGGCCGATGGAACAAGCAGCGGAGAATTGCCCTGGCATGGGACATGATTCGGGCGATCCAGCCTGCATCGCTGATTACCCACCGGTTCCAGTTGCAAGATTGTGACCGGGCCTTTGAGGTGGCTAGCCAACGCCTGGAGAATTGTCTGCAGGTGATCTTTGAATATTCTTGAGGGAAGCATCCATGTACCAGCTGGCCATTACGCGTGATTTCATTGCACAGCACTACCTGATCGGAGGCGATTGGGGCAGGGAAAACGAACGACACAGTCATCATTACAAGGTAGAGGTTCGGGTCCAGCAACAGGACCTTGACCAGCATGGCTACCTCATCGATATTGTCGATCTCGAATCATCGCTCGGCCGAATCATCGACGGTTACCAGGAAAACACCCTCAACGACTTGGCGCCGTTCAAGGATCTAAACCCCAG
>JANXGZ010000229.1 GCA_024958995.1 Methylococcales bacterium
CAAGGTGCCTGACCCAAAATTTTCTTCACAGACCAAAGACAAGCTGGTTTCTTCCGAAGTCAAGACGATTGTCGAGTCGACCATGGGCGAAAAACTCCAGGAATATTTACTGGAGAACCCGGCCGCTTCAAAGATCATAGCCAACAAGATGATTGACGCGGCGAGGGCGCGGGACGCGGCTAGGAAAGCCCGTGAGATGACCCGAAGGAAGACGGCGCTGGATATCGCAGGTCTTCCGGGGAAGTTGGCGGACTGCCAGGAAAAAGACCCCGCATTATCGGAACTATTTATCGTCGAGGGTGATTCTGCAGGCGGTTCGGCCAAGCAGGGCAGGGACAGGAAAACACAGGCCATATTGCCGTTGAAAGGGAAGATCCTCAACGTGGAGCGGGCTCGTTTCGATCGAATGCTGTCATCCGAGGAAGTTGGGACCCTAATTACCGCTTTGGGCTGTGGTATTGGCAACGAAGAATATGACCTGGACAAGCTCCGCTATCACCGGATCATCATCATGACCGATGCCGACGTGGACGGATCACATATCCGGACCCTCTTGCTCACCTTTTTTTACCGGCAATTGCCGGAACTGATCGAAAATGGTTATGTGTATATCGCACAGCCGCCACTTTACCGGATCAAGAAAGGGAAACAACAGCAATATGTGAAGGACGACAGCGAACTGAATAATTACCTGATCCAGATCGCACTACGGAAGGCCGAACTGCGGGTGGATGACAGTACTCCTGCCATCAAAGGGGCGGGTTTGGAGGCGCTGATCACCGGTTACCATAAGGTTATGGACGTCACTACCCGGCACCAACACCGGTATGAAGAAGAAATTCTCCGGACGCTGCTGGAAGTGCCTGAATTTCCCGTTGCCGATTTCGAAAACCCGGAGGCCGTTACTAACTGGTTTTGGACGTTTGAGAAAGCAATAAAAAACAATAAGTTATTGGTAGCAAAGTATCAGGGGCGCTTGCGCCTGAATACTCAGAACAACCGGGTTTTCGAAATCCAGGTAGAAAAGAAACTCCACGGGATAACGAGGCTATCAGTATTCGATGATCTGTTTTTCCGTAGCCAGGATTATCATCAGATCATCCAGTTCAAAAGGGATGTTGATGGGTTGTTTGGACGAGAAACCTGCCTGGTCATTGGTGAAAATAAAAAGAAGGTCAATAATTTCGACGAAGCCTATCGTTACCTGATGGAGGAGTCCAAGAAAGGCCAGCATATCCAGAGATACAAGGGGCTTGGCGAAATGAACCCAGACCAGTTGTGGGAAACGACACTGGACCCTAATCAACGAGTGCTTCTGAGGGTCAACATAGAAGATGCCATTGCCTCGGATGAAGTCTTTACCACGCTGATGGGGGAAGAGGTTGAGCCGCGGCGTGAGTTTATCGAAGCAAACGCACTTTTCGTTGCGAACCTCGATATCTAAACTTTTTGTACGCAGTTTATTCAGGTTCGGTTAGGGAGCAGGAATTCGATGCAGGCTTACCTTGAGTTGGTGGAAGATGTGCTGGTCAACGGAAAGTCAAAGGATGACCGTACCGGTACGGGTACGCTAAGTGTTTTCGGGAGGCAACTCAGGTTTAATCTCGACGAAGGATTCCCTCTGGTTACGACCAAGAAAATTCATGTGAAATCGTTAATCCACGAGTTACTCTGGTTTATTTCCGGCGATACGAATGTTCGCTATTTACAGCAAAACGGGGTAACCATTTGGGATGAATGGGCGGATGAGAATGGAGATCTGGGAAGCGTTTACGGCCGCCAATGGCGCGCATGGGCGGGGCCAGACGGGAGGGTTGTGGATCAGCTCGGCTCGGTGATCAAACAGATCCGCGCCGAGCCCGAATCGAGAAGGTTACTGATCAGCGCGTGGAATGCTGGAGAGATAGAGTCAATGGCCCTGCCGCCGTGCCATTATTCGTTTCAGTTCGGTGTTTCAGAAAACAGGCTGTCCTGCTTGTTCAACATGAGGTCGGTGGACGTTTTCCTGGGGTTACCATTCAACATTGCAAGTTATGCCCTTCTCACGGCGATGGTCGCTGATCAATGTGGGTTGGTCCCGCACGAATTGATTTGGTCGGGGGCCGATGTTCACCTGTACAAGAATCATGTTCAACAGGCCAGAATCCAGTTGGCCAGAACGCCGTATGGCCTGCCATTGCTTCGGATCAACAGAAGACCGGCGGATATCTTTTCCTATGCTTACGGCGATTTCCTGATTGATGGTTACCGGTTTCATCCCCACATTGCGGCGCCCATAGCGGTGTAAATGACAGCATGTTCCACGTGAAACATACTGTTATCGGGGCCGGTTCTTTCGGGCCATCGTTGGCGCTTTGAATGCAATGAAGTTATCCCTTATAGCGGCAGTTGCCAGCAATAAGGTCATCGGCGCAGGAAACCAGCTGCCTTGGTACTTGCCGGAAGACCTCAAGAATTTCCGCCGAAGGACGATGGGAAAGCCGATCCTGATGGGCAGGAAAACGTTCGATTCGCTGGGAAGAGTTTTACCCGGCAGGATCAACGTGGTGGTCACGCGGAACCCGCGATACCGACCGTCCGGATGCGAGGTTTTCTCCAACATTCCTGCGGCTCTGCAGGCGTTTGCTCAATACGATGAGATCATGGTCATAGGGGGAGGCTCTTTCTACGAGCAATTGCTACCCAAGGCGACAAGGCTTTATCTGACGGTGATCGAGAAGGATTGCGTCGGCGATGTTTATTTCCCCG
>JANXGZ010000256.1 GCA_024958995.1 Methylococcales bacterium
CTTGCGGTTCAGGCCATCGTTGCCCGCGACACACCAACGATTCTTGGAATACTGTTCTTCTCGTCACTGGTTGTGGTTGTTGCCAACCTTCTAACAGACATGGTCTATCGCATTATTGACCCGCGGATCCAGGCCTCTCATACACAAGAGATGTAATCCGTGACAGATTATTCAATTCCGCAGAAAACGCTCGACCCTACATTTGCACGTTTAGAGCACCCCTTGATAGAAACTTCTCGGATGTTTGCAGGAAACCGGGCCGCTCTCAGCGGACTGGCAATGTTCCTTATCATCGTCGTGGTTTCCCTGGCTGGGCCCTGGCTCTATCCAACTGACCCGTTTGAAATGGTCTGGTCGCCGTTCAGTCCTCCTGGGGTCAAGGGTTTCCTACTGGGGACCGATTATCTGGGGCGTGATCTCCTGGCCCAGATCATTCACGGAGGAAGGGCGACCCTCGCGGTGGGCTGTGCGGCCGCACTGTTGAGTGTTTTTATAGGCATTACTTTCGGGGCGCTTTCGGGTTTCTACCGTGGCTGGGTTGAAGAAATACTGATGCGAATCACCGAGTTCTTTCAGGTTCTGCCGACGCTACTGTTCTCGATGGTCCTGGTGGCTTTGTTTGGTGCTTCGCTCCCCATGATCACATTTGCCATCGGTATCGTCAGTTGGACTGGTGTGGCGCGGATCACGCGGGCAGAGTTTCTGAAAATCCGGGAACTAGAGTACGTAACAGCGGCACGTTCTGGTGGTGCGAGCAATGCCAACCTCATTTTCCGCGTCATACTCCCAAACGCGCTTCCGCCAATCGTGGTGAATGCGGCACTGCTGATTGGTTTTGCGGTTCTCTTCGAAGCGGGCTTGAGCTTCCTTGGCCTCAGCGACGCCAACGTGATGAGTTGGGGGGCAATCATGGGCAATAATAGGCCTTACATCCTTCTGCATGGCTTCACTATCATGTATCCGGGGCTTGCGATTTTCCTGACTGTCCTGTCGATCTCTCTAATCGGCGACGGACTGAACGATGCGTTGAACCCCAAACTCAGAAACCGCTGAGGCTAGTATGACGCCACTCCTATCTGTCAAAAATCTCACGGTCGAGTTCACTACCCGCGATGGCACGGTTCCTGTCATCGATGACCTCTCATTTGATTTAGCACCGGGTGAAACGCTGAGCCTGGTCGGCGAATCCGGCTGTGGCAAAAGCATGACAGCACTGGCTATCATGGGGCTGATCCCATCACCCCCTGGCCGAGTCGCTGCCGGTTCCATCAGTCTGCAGGGTGAAAACCTGCTGCAAGCAACCGATACCCGAATGCGAGCAGTTCGGGGCAACGACATCTCTATGGTGTTTCAGGAACCCATGACCTCGCTCAATCCAGTTTTTACCGTAGGTGATCAGATTGGCGAAACCCTGCGACGACACCAGGGCCTGACGCGCCATCAAGCAAAGTCAAAGTCCATTGAAATGCTGGATGCGGTTAAGATTCCTCTGCCGACACGGAGGATTAACGACTATCCCCATCAGTTGTCCGGTGGCATGCGCCAACGCGTCATGATTGCTATGGCACTTGCCTGTCGTCCAAAAATCTTGATTGCTGACGAACCCACCACGGCCCTGGATGTCACAGTCCAGGCACAGATATTTGATTTGATGCTGGCGGTTGGAAAGGAAACCGAAGCGGCTATCATTTTGATTACACACGACATGGGTTCAGTGGCTGAAATGGCTGAACGGGCGGTTGTGATGTACGCCGGACGCAAATTCGAGGAAGGAACGGTCAAGGAAATTCTCACCAACCCGCAGCATCCATACACCCAGGGATTAATTGCCTGTGTTCCACATCTCATCGACATCACTTCTCCGGAACGGCACGATCTTTTGGAAATACCTGGGATGGTTCCTCCAATAAGGGAATTTGGGAAAGAAGCCTGTTTGTTTGCTCCTCGCTGCCAATTTGCCGATGCACGCTGCCACAATAATCTTCCTCCTGAAAGGATACATTCACCAGAACACCGGGCGATATGTTGGTTGGAAAACCTGGAAAACGAAGCGGTTCTGCCATGAATGACACTCCTCTTGTCCTGGAAGTTAGAGATCTGGTAGTGCATTTCTCAATGAAGGGTAAACGTCCTTTTGCTCCTCTGAGTTATATTCACGCAGTAGATGGGGTTTCCTTCCAACTTCAGAAAGGGAAAACCCTGGGCCTGGTCGGCGAATCTGGTTCCGGTAAATCCACAACCGCACTGGCAGTAACAAGGTTGGTACCTGCAAACAGTGGTTCTGTGAAAGTGAAAGGGAAGGAGTTTCTTGAACTTCGTGGGGAGGCCCTTCGTAACCATAGGAACCACCTGCAATTTATCTTTCAAGATCCATATTCCGCATTGAATCCAAGATGGCGTGCCGGAAAAATTGTGCGGGAAGCGTTAGACTGGCTAAATGTGGGAACAAAAACCGAACGCAAAAATCGTGTTTCTGAATTGTTTGGACTGGTTGGTTTGAGCGTTGAGCAGGAGCATTTATTCCCGCATCAATTTTCCGGCGGTCAACGTCAGCGCCTGGGCATAGCACGGGCGCTTGCCACCCATCCGGACTTAATTATTTGCGATGAACCGGTTTCCGCGCTGGATGTGGCGGTGCAGGCGCAAATTCTGAATTTACTGCGCCGTCTTCAGCAGGAAATGGGATTGTCTTACCTTTTCATTTCCCATGATTTAGGAGTTGTGCAGCACATGTGTGACGAAATCGCGGTGATGTACGCTGGACAAATTGTGGAGCATACCGACCGGATTTCTCTGTTCCGAAATCCACTGCATCCCTACACTAAAGGCTTACTCGCCTCAGTTCCTTCGGCAGACCCAAATCACCCCAGAGACAGAAAACTGGGTATTTACGGTGAACCTCCAAGTCCAGTCGATCCTCCTCCGGGATGCCGTTTTGCCTCCCGTTGCCACCTTGCGGAGGAAAGGTGCAAAAT
>JANXGZ010000101.1 GCA_024958995.1 Methylococcales bacterium
TTCCAACCTTCCATTCTTGCCTTGGTCTCGCATGCATCGGCCATTCTGTTTGCGGCATCAAGGCTTAATACCGGTCGTTTTTCCAGGCCTCCCTCCGCAGAAACCGGTCCGCACACCGCGGTCAGAAACACGATGAAACAGAAATTACGGATGAATGACATCATGGATTCTCCTTCCTCTATCGATTCGTTGTTGCATCCTTGGTCAACGCTGTTACAGCAATACAAAGCTAGGAATATATAGTATTGTCTCCAACGGCTTTTGCCGTTGCTGGGTAGAGGGAGTGTTTAGCCGAAGCTTTTTCGAAACCAACGCTGAATCCGTGTTGAGCTACCCACTCGGCGGAGGCGGCGTCCCCCGTTCACGTCTTTCTCGAATTGACCGTAACGACCGTTTTACTGCCTGTTAATTGGATCTATGGCTGCTTGACTGCAGTTCCAGTTCAGAAGCTGGCCAGCACTGGCACATGGCCCAAGGGTCTGTTTTCGGTTGCGGACCTGCCGGGTTCAGCCCCTGATTTCCTCCTCGAGATTGAGCTCCTTGATCTTGCGGGTTAAGGTATTCCTGCCATAACCCAGAAGCCGGGCGGCTTCCTGTCGGCGGCCGCCGGTAAAATCAAGTGCTGTTCGGATGACCGTGGCCTCGAAATCGAGAACGGCTTCCTTGGCGATACCGCTGTCCCCTTTGGATAGTTTTTTCTTTACCCACTTGCTGAGAGCTAGCTGCCAGTTATTGTTCTCGGTTAGGGGAGTTTCCGGCGTTACAATCAGTTCCGGGGGCAGGTCTTCTATACGGATTTCCTGCCCCGATGCCATGACCACTATCCAGCGGCAGGTATTCTCGAGCTGACGAACATTTCCGGGCCAGTCCTGATTGCACAGGTAGTGTTCCGCCTCAGGCAAAAGAACCTTGGGTTCGACCTTCAGTTCCTGGCTAACGTGTCTCATGAAATGGGTGAGTAGTAGCGGGATATCCTGACGTCTCTCGCGCAGGGCCGGGATGTGGATCCGGATGACGTTCAAACGGTGGAACAGGTCCTCCCGAAAACTGCCTTGCTTGACCTGATCCTCGAGATTCTGGTGGGTGGCGGCGATGATGCGTACGTCCACCTTGACCGGCATATGCCCCCCCACCGGGTAGAATTCGCCATCGGCCAGTACCCGTAACAGACGTGTCTGAAGTTCCGAGGGCATGTCACCGATCTCGTCGAGAAAGAGTGATCCGCCATTGGCTTGCTCGAAGCGCCCCGCTCGGCGGTTGTGCGCGCCTGTGAATGCGCCTTTTTCGTGCCCGAAGAGTTCCGATTCCAGCAGATCGTGCGGGATGGCAGCCATGTTCAGTGCGATGAAGGGTTTGTTCGAACGTGGGCTGTGCCGGTGCAAGGCCTTGGCGACTAGTTCTTTTCCGGTTCCAGATTCGCCGTTGATCAGTACCGTGATGTGTGAACGGGCGAGTCGTCCGATTGCTCTGAAGACTTCCTGCATTGACGGGGCTTCGCCGATGATTTCTGGAGTTTCCTCGGTAACGGTGGGCAAGGGTTTTTCCGCATCACTCAGTATTTTGCGCTTGGCCTGCGAGCAGGCGCGCCGCACTAGGTCAACGGCGTCATTCAAGTCAAAGGGTTTGGGTAGGTATTCGAAGGCGCCACCGTGGAAAGCGGAAACTGCGCTTTCCAGGTCGGAATGTGCCGTCATGATGATGACCGGTAGGTCCGGATAAATGGTTTGAACCTGATTCATCAGATCAAGGCCGTTTATATTGGGCATTCGTACATCGGATACGATGACATCGGGTACATCGTCTTTGATCACGTCCAACAGGTCTTTCCCATTACTGAAACTGCGGACGTTGACACCTGCTTTCTGTAGGGCTTTTTGGAGAACCCATCGGATTGACTGGTCGTCATCGATGATCCAAACGCGAGGGATGCTATTCATTGCCGTTGCCCAAAGGTAAGTAGATTGAAAAAATGGTTTTTCCGGGTTCGCTTGTGCATTCGATCATACCTCCGTGCTGACTGATCAGAGATTGCGCGATCGAAAGTCCAAGGCCGGTGCCTTCGGGTCTTCCCGTAACCAGGGGATAGAAAACCTGCTGGATCAGGTTGCTGGGGATACCCGGGCCGTTATCGATCACATCGATTTTTGCCAACAGTTTATGGTGCTTGCTACCGATCGTCATGTTGCGGGAGATGCGCGTCTGTATCTTGATTTCGCCTACTTCACTGATCGCCTGTGAGGCGTTGCGAACGATATTCAGAATGGCCTGGATCAGCCGGTCTTGGTCGCAGACCAGATTGGGGATACTGGGATCGAAATCTCTTTTGATGGTGACACCGGTGGGGGCTTCTGCCTGGACCAGTTGCCTCACCCGTTCAACAATGTTGTGGATGTTGTACGAGGCCAGCTGTGGAGGCTTGTTTGGGCCGACGATCCGTTCCACCAGTGCCTGTAGCCGGTCTGACTCGTCGATGATGATCTGCGTGTATTCCTCGTAGCTTCCGTCCAACTCCTGGGCTAGTAGTTGCGCTGCTCCGCGGATGCCGCCAAGCGGATTTTTGACCTCGTGTGCTAGGCCGCGAAGCAACAGGCGGGATGCATTCTGCTGAGCCAGCAATTGCTCTTCGCGAGAAACTTTCAGGTGCCGGTCCAACTGTTGGATTTCAACCAGCATGGAAGTAAATTTATTCTTTTCGAAGACTGGCGTGGCGACGAAGTCGACGGTGACCAAGACCTTGGTCGGCGTAATGACCAGGTCTCGATGGGCAAAGGCGACCCCCGTGCGAATGGAACGGTTAAAGTCTTTTTCAAGATCAATGTACGGGCAGTTGAGGATATCGGTTAAAGTCTGATTCAGAAAATGTCGAAAACTACCGCCAACCAGTTGTTCACCGGCGTCGTTCATGTAAATCAGTTGTTTATCGCTGTTGAACAGGAACACACAATCCGACAGGTTGTTCAGGATGTGCTGGTAGTCGAACTTCTCTTTGTTGATCCGCATGGCAGTGAGGCAGCAATATATGGACCAATGTCTTGGTTTTAGACATCGTTAATGGGAATGAACGGGTTTTTCCGGTCGATTCCGGCAAAACCAGAGGTTCCCCTAACCATACTGCCATCCCTTACCCGAGAACAAATCGGAGTCAGGATGTTGACATCGACTGGAGGAGACCCCGAAGGGCCCTAGGTGTGGGCGGAACGCCCATTTTTTGAGGGTGCAGAAAAGAAGAACGCCCCCAGCGGGGGGCGTTCTATATCGAGCGGTATGCTTTACAGGCTGTAGTACATATCGAACTCGATCGGATGAGTGTGCATGCGCAGACGGGTCACCTCTTCCATTTTCAGATCAATGTAGGCGTCGATAGCATCGTCGGTGAATACACCACCGGCTTTGAGGAACTCCCGGTCATCACTCAATGCTTCCAGTGCGGCTTCAAACGAAAAGCAAACCTGTGGAATGCCTTTCTCCTCTTCCGGAGACAGGTCGTATAAGTCCTTGTCCATGGAATCGCCCGGATGGATTTTGTTCTGGATTCCGTCCAGTCCGGCCATTAGCATGGATGCGAATGCAAAATATGGGTTTGCCGTCGAATCCGGAAAGCGTACTTCGATGCGCCGTGCTTTCGGATTGGCGACCCATGGTATGCGGATCGATGCAGAACGGTTGCGAGCCGAGTAGGCCAGCATGGTGGGTGCCTCAAAGCCGGGTACCAGGCGTTTGTAACTGTTGGTTGACGCGTTGGCGAAGGCGTTGATTGCCCGAGCGTGCTTGATGATGCCACCAATGTAGTGTAAGGCAGTTTCCGAAAGGCCACCGTACAGGTCGCCACTAAACAGGTTGTTGCCGTCTTTTGACATCGATTGGTGGACGTGCATCCCGTTACCGTTGTCACCGACCAGTGGTTTCGGCATGAATGTAGCTGTTTTTCCGAAGGAGTGCGCGACGTTCATGACCACGTATTTAAGCGTCAGAACCTCGTCTGCCTTTTTGACCAGCGTGTTGAACAGAACCCCAATCTCGGCCTGGCCGGCGGTGCCGACCTCGTGGTGATGAACTTCGGTGGTGAGACCCATTTCTTCTAGAGTCAGACACATTGCGGAACGCAGGTCCTGCATGGAATCAACCGGTGGAACCGGGAAGTAGCCGCCCTTGACGCCAGGACGATGCCCCATGTTGCCGTCTTCGTAATCCCGGTCAGAGTTCCAACTGGACTCTTCCGAATCTACTTCGTAGTAGGCCCCCTTCATTTCGGCAGACCAGCGGACGTCATCAAAAACGAAAAATTCGTTTTCGGGGCCAAAGTAGGCAGTGTCAGCGATGCCGGTTGAGCGCATGTACTCTTCCGCTCTTTTTGCGATGCTCCGCGGGTCACGCTCGTAACCCTGCATGGTGTCAGGCTCAATAATGTCGCAACGCAGGATCAGCGTGGTGTCATCGTAGAACGGATCGATTACGGCAGTCGAGGTGTCCGGCATCAGGATCATGTCGGATTCGTTAATGCCTTTCCATCCGGCAATTGAGGACCCATCGAACATTTTGCCTTCGTCGAAAAGGTCTGCATCCACGGTGTGCGAAGGTACGGTGACGTGCTGTTCCTTACCCTTGGTGTCCGTGAAACGATAGTCTACGAACTTAACGTCTTTCTCTTCTATGAGTGAGAGAATTTCTTCTGGTGACATTCAAGCCTCCTCCATATTTAAAATCAAAACTTTACAGCAATTATCATACCTGTAGCAGGATTGATGGGACCCCACAGGGTGTGCCCCGCTGAAAATTGCCCCTACACAAAGGTTGCGCGCCAAATTGGTGCAAGCGCACTGTACCCGTGCATAAACCAGCAGCCCAATTCGCAAACGCGCCCAGTGTAGTACACACTGGCTCCATAGACAAAATACTTGACCAACCGGGTTTTTTCAGGGAGGGTCGAAGTAGGGATCGAATCGGCGGGAAATTACGCTGTTTCGGCCTTGAGGGTCCGGTTGCGCTGGTTCATGCGCCGACTTCAAGTCGGAACACGATTTCGGTGTTTTCATCCCAGCAGTTGATTATCCGATGTCCATGGATCCGGCACCAGGCCGGGATGTCATGGCGGGTTCCCGGGTCAGTGCAGGTAACTTCAAGGGTTTCTCCTGGCTGCATGGTCTTGACCCGGTCCTGCACGCGGATGACCGGTAACGGGCAAAGCAACTGGCGAGCGTCGAGCGTTTCCATGGTTGGCTAGATCAGCCATTCCTCCGGTATCTCATGCGCAGGAAACGGGGCCACGGAAACTTGTTCCTGGTTTTTGTCGCGAACGATGGAGATCTCGACCTGCTCGGCATCCCGTCCCTGGCAGTAGCGGGCGGCCAGCCGGGCAGCGAGCAGAAGGTCCTGTTCACCCGGGTCACCGTCGATCAGCACCAACGGTCCCCGGTGACTGACAGGCAGCATGTGGACGAAGGATTTCTTGTAGCCCTGAAGGAAACGAGACTCGCCTTCTTCCCGTGCTACGATCATCTTGAAGTTGGGGCGAGGCCGGATGTGGCGTCCGATCTTGAGCAGCATGATGTCATCGAGTTCGTAATCCCGTTCTCCGCGAGCTTGCCACAGATCCGCCAGTTTGCGTGAATAGCTCTGGTCGGTCAGGAAACAGCATCCCCCCGCCGGTTGGGCGTAATCCTCGATGCCCAGTTTCTTTGCCATCGCTATTTGCGGTTTCCGGCTCCGGCCACTGAAACCGTATAGCCGGTCACGATCTACCCAGCCTTCACGTTCAGGTAGCGTTGGCGGTAAATTGCGTGCGCAAAGCGGACGCAACAGCCGGTCATCGGCGCCAGACTCTCTTGCTATCACGGGCATGGTGTCCTTCCTCTGTGACATGGGGCGCTGTCCGATGACTTCGCCGGTGATGATGAAGTCGAACCCGTTTTCGGCAACCCATTCTTTGGCCTTCCCGACCATGAAGATCTTGCAGTCGAGGCAAGGGTTGAGATTTGCACCGTAGCCGTGCTGCGGGTTGATTACAATCCTTTTGTATTCCTCGATGATGTCGATGATATGAAGTTTTATACCGAGTTGCTCGGCGACCCACAATGCGTTATTTCGCTTCGGCTTTGCCTTGTCCTTCTTGCGGATTGCGTGGGTGTGTCCTTCGACGCAGAATCCGGTGTAGAAATTGATCCCTTCGACATGGACACCCTGCTGCTGCATTATTTTGGCAGCCAACATGGAATCCAGTCCGCCCGAGATTAAAGCGACGGCTTTCGGTTTTTCCTGCATGTTCCTGATTCGCTGAGTTTGGGTTGCGGCATTATAAGCTATAATGATCGGCTTTTTACGTTTGATAATTGAAGGCACCGTGGCCAATATTTCTCACGCAGATCATGATGTATCCACCTTTCAGGGCCTGATCCAGGCCCTGCAGGTCTACTGGTCCGGGAAAGGATGCGTTTTGCTACAGCCTTTGGACAACGAGGTAGGGGCTGGAACCTTTCACCCGGCTACCTTCCTGCGCGCAATCGGGCCCGAACCCTGGAATACCGCCTATGTACAGCCCTGCAGACGCCCAACCGACGGACGCTACGGGGAAAACCCCAACCGGCTGCAACATTATTACCAGTTCCAGGTTTTGCTGAAACCGTCTCCGAAGGATATTCAACAACTGTACCTGGGGTCGCTGCAGTTTCTCGGTCTGGACCTGCTGGAGCACGACATCCGGTTTGTCGAGGATAACTGGGAGTCGCCAACGCTCGGAGCCTGGGGTCTTGGCTGGGAAATATGGCTGAACGGTATGGAAATTACCCAATTCACCTATTTTCAGCAGATCGGGGGACTGGACTGCAGACCCGTGACCGGTGAACTGACCTATGGATTGGAACGCATTGCGATGTACCTGCAGGGAGTCGAAAGCATCTTCGACCTGATCTGGACCCACGGGGCACAGGGTCCGGTGACCTACGGCGACGTGTTTCACCAGAACGAAGTCGAAATGTCGGCGTATAATTTTGAATACGCCAGGGTGGATTCCCTGTTAGGAATGTTTGATCACAGCGAAGCAGAGTGCGAAACACTGGTTACCGCCGGTCTACCCCTGCCGGCTTACGAAATGGTTCTCAAGGCATCCCACGCATTCAACCTGTTGGATGCTCGACACGCAATTTCGGTTACCGAAAGACAACATTACATCTTGCGAGTTCGCAACATGGCGAGGTCGGTCGCGGAAAACTACTACGAGCGACGGGAAAACCTCGGCTTCCCCCTTTTAGATAACCAAGGGTTGCCGAAAAATGGCTAGCAAGAGTGATTTTCTGTTCGAGATCGGTACTGAGGAATTGCCGCCGAAATCGCTGTGCAGACTGCGCGATGCATTGCGTGACAACCTGAGCGGGTTATTGAATCAGAACAAGCTTGATTTCGACGCCATCCGGGCCTTCGCAACACCCCGCCGACTGGCCATCCTGGTGTCCGGTTTGGCTGCTGCCCAGCCGGATTCAACGAGTGAGCGCAAGGGCCCCTCGGTTTCAGCGGCGTTTGATTCGGACGGCAATCCCACCAAAGCGGCCGAGGGTTTTGCCCGCAGTTGCGGGGTCGGTGTTGACCAGCTTGACCGACAGGTTACAGGAAAGGGCGAATGGCTGTTTTTCAGGGAAGAGGTGCAGGGTGCCGAGACTGAGAGTCTGCTTGCAGAAATGGTCAACGAGAGCCTTGCCCGGTTGCCAATTGCGAAACGAATGCGCTGGGGGACCGGTTCCACTGAATTCGTAAGGCCGGTTCACTGGTCGGTTCTGCTTTACGGCGATCGATCCATCGAGGCACGGGTTCTGGGGACGGTGTCCGGCAGGGTCACCTACGGACACCGCTTTCATGCGCCGGATGCGATCGTGCTGGAGAGTCCCGACGAATATGCCGGAGTTCTTGAGACGCGAGGAAAGGTAGTCGCCGACTTCGAGGTCCGCCGCGAGAGAATTCGTGGCCAAGTGGAGAAGATTGCTCGCGGTCTTGGTGCGATAGCCCTAGTTGAGGATGATCTGCTTGACGAGGTGACCTCTCTGGTTGAGTGGCCGGTAGCCGTGGCGGGGAGTTTTGATGCAAGGTTCCTCGATCTGCCATCGGAAGTGCTGATCACAACCATGCAGACGAACCAGAAATATTTTCCGTTGATCTCTGAGTCCGGAGAACTCCGCCCGGGATTTATTACCGTCAGCAATATCGAAAGTTTGAATCCGGCTTCGATAAGCAGCGGCAACGAACGGGTTATCCGTCCGCGTTTTTCGGATGCCGAATTCTTTTGGACTCAGGATCGGAAACAGACGCTGGAAAATCGCTTGCCTGCGCTGGAGGGTATCGTTTATCAGAAAAAGCTCGGGACGTTAGCCCAGAAGTCGAATCGGGTTACCGCCCTGGCAGAATTCATTGCCGGCGAAATCCAGGCCGACGCCGAATCGGCGGTACGCGCGGCAAGGCTGGCGAAGGCGGACCTTTTGACCGACATGGTCGGCGAATTTCCCTCTTTGCAGGGAACGATGGGGCGTTACTATTCTCTGGCCGATGGGGAGAGCTCGGAGGTGGCGCAGGCGATCGAGGAACAATATCTGCCGAAACAATCCGGTGGTGCATTGCCCAAATCGCTGGCCGGCCAGGTTCTGTCGGTGGCAGAAAAGCTGGATTCGTTGGTGGGAATTTTCAGTGCCGGCCTGATTCCATCGGGTGACAAGGATCCCTATGGGCTTCGGCGGTCAGCGCTTGGACTAATTAGGGTCCTGGTCGAAAAGAAACTGGATCTGGATATTCTCAGGCTGATTGACGTTGCCGTGAAACAGTTACCGGAAAAACTACACAACGATCAATTGGCTGGCGAAATTTCGAGTTTCATTCATGATCGCCTGCGTGGCTATTGTCTGGATCGCGGTTTCAGGGCCGATGAATTCGACGCGGTCCTGGCGGTCCATCCGACCCGCCCGCTGGACTTCGAGAAGCGTCTGCAGGCCGTGGCCGGCTTTCGCTCCCTGGCCGCCGCGGAAAGCCTGGCCGCTGCGAATAAGAGGATCCAGAATATCCTGCGCAAATCCGGAACGGACGCTGACGGTGAGGTGGATCCTGCCTGCTTCCAGGACCCGGAAGAAAGCAGGCTGTTCGAATCCATGATCGAAGCGGCCGATGCGGTGAATCCGATGCTGGAACGTGATGACTACACGGAAGCCCTGCGGCGGTTGTCTGAACTGCGTGTCACGGTGGACCTTTTTTTCGAAAATGTCATGGTGATGGTGGAAGACCCCGGATTGCAAAACAATCGGCTGGCCCTGCTTTCAGGCGTTCAGTCTTTGTTCTTGCGGATCGCCGACATATCGAGGCTGCAGTAGCCTCCCTGCAACGGCACTGAAACAACGCGACCGGATTCTCTGCCGATGAAGTCTTCGCCGAAATTCGTGCTGCTGGACCGGGACGGTGTCATCAACCACGAATCTGATGATTACATCAAGGCTCCGGAAGAATGGATCCTGTTACCGGGGAGCTTGGAGGCAATCGCCGAGCTTTCCAAAAATGGCTATGGTATCGTGGTGATCACCAACCAGTCGGGGCTTTCCAGGGGGCTGTTCGATCGGGACACCCTCGATGCCATTCACCGAAAAATGCGTAACAGCGTGAGTGATGCCGGTGGCAGGATCGACGGGGTTTATTTCTGTCCGCACGGACCAGACAACGATTGCCCCTGCCGAAAACCGAAGCCCGGGCTGCTCCGCCGCTTTGCTGAGGAATATCAAACCGGCCTGCAAGGGGTTCCTTTCATCGGAGATTCGTACCGTGACGTCCAGGCTGGAGCTACGGCGGGGGCCGAACCGTTCCTGGTGAAGACCGGCAATGGCCTGGCTACACTGGCCAGGCACCCAGACCTCGACATCCCAGTATTCGAAAATCTTTATGATGCATCCAGATTCATCCTCTCAGGCCGGTAACGTGGTTCTGTACCTTCGGTCCGCCGTTTTTTTTGTCGCGATGTTGATGTCGACTATCCTGATTGCGCCGATCATGTGGCTGGCTTTTCCGTTGCGCTTCAGGGTTTGCTACGGGATCGCTCAGGTCTGGGTAGTTTTTAACCTGTGGCTGCTAAAAGTCATCTGCGGGATCGATCATGAAGTCCAGGGGCGGGAAAACATTCCGGATGAACCTTCGATCATTCTTTGCAAACACCAGTCGGCTTGGGAAACAATCGCGCTACAGAGAATCTTTCCGGCTCAAGTCTTCATTATCAAGCGCGAACTGGTCTGGTTGCCCTTCTTCGGATGGGCGTTGGCTACTTGTGACCCGATCGCGATTGACCGAAAGGCGGGCAAGACTGCACTGGGGCAGGTGGTTGACCAAGGCAGGAAACGCCTCGAGAGCGGGCGCTGGGTCGTGATCTTTCCCGAGGGTACCCGTGTCAGAGCGGGTGAAGTCGGGCGCTACGGTGGAGGGGGCGCCGTGCTGTCCAAAAAATCTGGATTCCAAGTGGTTCCGGTCGCACACAACGCAGGAAAATTTTGGGGACGGAATAGTTTTCTTAAGCACCCTGGTACTGTGCAGCTACGAATCGGAAAACCCATTTCTCCTGTCAACAGGAAGAGCAGCGAGATCACCGAAGTGGCGAAAATCTGGATCGAGGCACAGATGAAGGAAATCGATGTCTAAGATCCGGATGCTATGGCGATAAGGTATTTCAACAACAAGGGTGGTGCCCGGTGGGGTGGAGGCTTTTTGCAGTGAACGAAGGAAAAAAGGAATCGCTGAGTTACAAGGATGCTGGGGTCGATATCGAAGCCGGCAATAGTCTTGTCGAACGCATCAAGCCCGTTGTTGCCAGGACCATGATTCCGGGTGTGCTAGGCGGGCTTGGCGGCTTTGGCTCGCTGTTCGAGATCCCATTGGATCGCTATAGGCAGCCGGTCCTTGTTTCGGGAACCGATGGAGTTGGTACCAAGCTCAAGTTGGCCTTTGACCTGGGAAGACACAATACCGTTGGCATCGATCTGGTGGCCATGTGTATCAATGACATTCTAGTTCAGGGTGCAGAACCTCTTTATTTCCTCGATTATTTCGCCACCGGGTCGCTGGATGTCGATATTGCTGCGACGGTGGTGGAAGGGATTGGAAAGGGCTGTGAACTTTCCGGAGCGGCACTGGTTGGTGGTGAGACCGCGGAAATGCCTGGAATGTATCCCGCCGGGGAGTATGATCTAGCCGGTTTTTGCGTGGGCATTGTCGAGAAAAGCCGGATTATCGACGGCAGCAGGATCGAGCCGGGTGACCGGTTGCTTGGCCTGGCTTCCTCCGGCCCGCATTCCAATGGTTATTCACTGATTCGGCGGATACTGGAGCGGGAAAACCTTCCATATCAACAGTTACTGGAAGGCAAACCTGTTGCAGACTACCTGATTGAACCAACCCGCATATACGCCCGGTCGATTCGACAACTGCTTCAGTCGGTCGATGTGCACGGCATTGCACATATTACCGGTGGTGGAATCACCGAGAACCTGCCTAGGGTTGTTCCCGATTTCAGTGCCGCTGAAGTCGATCTAAGCAGCTGGCCGATGCCGCCGATTTTTTCCTGGTTGCAGGAAAAGGGTAATGTAGATGAGCAGGAAATGCTCAGAACCTTCAATTGTGGGGTTGGGATGGTCGTCTGCGTGGCCGACGCTGACGAAGACCAGGCTATTTGCCAGCTTGAAGAATCCGGAGAGATCGTTTACCGGGTCGGTCGGGTTCTCGATTCCGGCAGCAAGGATCCATCCGTCATTTTCCGATCAGCCGACCGGTAACTTGTCCCTCTGGTCGGTCAGCCGATTCCGGGGCGCGAGTGGTTAGCCAAGATGCGCAAGTTGAAGCCTAGCTGAAATGATCCTTCCTTCGCCGGATTTCGGCAAACACTTCCACCGGGTTAGCGCTATCGATCGCCAGTGTTCGCCTGAGTTCAGGGCTATCCAGCCGCAGGAAAGGGTTGGTCGCCCATTCCTCGCTGAGCATTGAGGGGACGGTCGAAAGATCCTTTAGGCGCATCCTTCTCACTTCTTCCATCCGTTCCAGCAGTTCGCGGTTTCCGGGTTCAATGGTCAAGGCAAAATTTCCGTTGGCCTGGGTGTATTCGTGGGCGCAGTAGATTCGGGTGGATCCGGGCAATTG
>JANXGZ010000150.1 GCA_024958995.1 Methylococcales bacterium
CGGTGCCAGGCGAATTCACGGTAAGGATGGACCATTTGTCCCGGGATTGACCCGGTACTGATTTTCGGAGAGACGTATGTCGGCAAGTACCCAAGAAATTGAAAAACTAATTGGTCAGGATTACAAACAGGGTTTTGTAACCGATCTGGATGCGGACACTTTTCCGCCCGGGTTGAACGAGGACGTGATTGCGGCCATTTCGGCCAAGAAGAAAGAGCCTGAGTTTCTGCTTGAATGGCGACTGAAAGCCTATCGGCATTGGCTTACCATGAAATCTCCGGAATGGTCCTTCGTGAAATTCCCACCGATCGATTATCAGGAAATCAGCTACTATTCAGCTCCTAAAGACAATAGTGATGGCCCGAAGAGTCTTGACGAAGTCGACCCGGAATTACTTGAAACCTATAAAAAACTAGGGATTCCTCTGGGGGAGCAGGAACAGCTTGCGGGCGTCGCGGTCGATGCCGTATTTGACAGTGTATCCGTTGCTACAACCTTCAAGGAAAAACTCGCAGAAGCTGGGGTGATCTTCTGCCCCATTTCAGAAGCGGTTCAAACCCACCCTGAACTGGTGCGGCAATACCTGGGATCAGTGGTTCCGGTGACTGACAACTATTTTGCCGCATTGAACTCGGCAGTGTTTACCGACGGCTCTTTCGTGTTTATCCCGAAAGGTGTGCGTTGCCCGATGGAATTATCGACCTACTTCAGAATCAATGCTGCAAATACCGGTCAGTTCGAGCGCACCCTGATCATTGCCGAGGAAAGCAGCCATGTCAGTTACCTGGAAGGGTGTACAGCACCCATGCGGGACGAAAACCAGCTGCATGCCGCAGTTGTGGAACTGGTGGCGTTGGATAACGCCCAAATCAAGTACTCGACAGTCCAGAACTGGTACCCGGGCGACAAAAATGGCGTGGGTGGGATTTACAATTTTGTTACCAAGCGCGGTGATTGCCGGGGACAGAATTCAAAGATCTCCTGGACTCAGGTTGAGACCGGTTCCGCGATCACTTGGAAATATCCGAGTTGCGTGCTGACAGGAGACAATTCGGTCGGTGAATTTTATTCGGTGGCCCTAACCAATAATTATCAGCAGGCTGATACTGGAACCAAGATGATCCATGTCGGCAAGAATACCCGCAGTACGATCATTTCCAAGGGCATATCGGCCGGTAAGGCGCAGAATACCTATCGGGGCCTCGTCAAGGTACTCAAGGGTGCCGAGAATGCCCGCAACTATACCCAGTGCGATTCGCTTCTGGTTGGTGACAAGTGTGGAGCCCATACCTTCCCTTACATGGAAATCAGGCAGCCAACGGCTCAGGTGGAGCATGAAGCCTCGACTTCCAAGATCAGCGAGGATCAGCTGTTTTTCTGCATGCAGCGGGGTATTTCCGCGGAAGATGCGGTATCTATGATCGTGAATGGGTTCTGCAAGGAAGTATTCAAGGAGTTGCCGATGGAATTTGCAGTCGAGGCGCAGGCCTTGCTGGGCATCAGCCTGGAGGGCAGCGTCGGCTGATTCAGTGCGGCGCCAAAGTTTCAATTTTTTCTTCGGAGAGTTTTTAATGTTATCGATCGAGAACCTTCACGTTTCCGTGGGGGACAAACAGATATTGAAAGGGATCAGCCTGGACATCGGACCTGGAGAGGTCCATGCCATCATGGGGCCGAATGGTTCCGGAAAAAGCACCCTGGCGCATGTTCTCGCTGGTCGGGACGGATACACGGTGAATTCCGGAACGGTGCGTTATAACGGTGTAGAGCTGCTGGAACTCGCGCCGGAAGAGCGGGCCAGAGAGGGTCTCTTTCTTGCTTTCCAGTACCCGGTCGAAATTCCGGGCGTCAGCAATATTTACTTGTTAAAGGCGGCAATCAATTCGATTCGCAAGCACAAGGGATTGGATGAACTGGATGCGATGGATTTCATCAGCCTTGTGAAATCGAAAACGAAGCTGGTGGAAATGGATGAGCAATTCCTCTATCGCGCGGTTAACGAAGGATTTTCCGGCGGCGAAAAGAAGCGTAACGAAATTCTTCAGATGGCGGTACTTGAGCCGCGTCTGGCAATCCTTGACGAAACCGATTCGGGTCTGGACATCGATGCGCTAAAGACCGTTTCTGATGGTGTGAATGCACTGCGGTCGGAAGACCGCTCCTTTGTTATCGTGACGCATTACCAGCGGTTGCTGGACTACATCAAGCCGGATTTCGTTCACGTGCTTGCCGGGGGAAGGATCGTGAAGTCCGGCGACGCAAGCTTAGCCCTTGAACTTGAAGATCGGGGTTACGGCTGGATTCAACAGCACGCCGGAGCCTGATCGTGAGTGTACAGTTCAAGGAGTATTATGTTAGCCAATACAATGCGTTACAGGCATCGTTGCCGGGCACCGACTTGGCTTGGCTGAACGCTCTGCGTAAGCAAGCTCTGGATCGTTTTTCCCGGTCCGGTTTTCCGTCTCCCCGCGAGGAAGAATGGCGATATACCAACGTGGCGCCGATCGAGCGCAAGCTCTTCAGTCCTTTCGTTGGTACTGTTTCGGTCGACAGCGCCAGTCTCGCTCGGTACCGGGTCGATGGGGCCGCTTGTCTGGTTTTTGTCGATGGCTACTTCAATGCTGCGCTATCTACGGTTCCGGAGTTTGGTGAAGAAATTGTCATCTGCCCGATGGGTAAGGCGATGGAAAAACATCCGGGCCTGGTAGAGAAGTATTTTGGTTCTGTCATCGGGTGTGAGTCCAGTGGTTTTTTGTCTTTCAATACGGCGCTGTTTACCGATGGGACCCTGGTCTTTCTGCCGAAGGGCATGAAAATCGATTGTCCGCTGCAGTTGCTCTATATATCGACCAGTCCGGATATTCTTTCAACGGCTCGTAACCTGGTGGTTGCACAGTCGGGATCGCAGGTTGAAATCATCGAAAGTTATGTCGGACTGGGCGATGCTGGTTATCTGACTGCGGCAGTTACCGAATTATCGGTTGCCGATGATTCGTGCGTGACCTGGTCGAAGCTGCAGTCGGAGAACGGAAAGGCCTTCCATTTCGGTGGCCTGTATGCTGCTGTCGGTCCGAATGGCCGATTGGATCACTCGAGTTTTTCGTTTGGCGGATTACTGGTTCGGAACGAGGTGCACGTCGATCTTGACGACGCATCGGAATGCTCGCTCGACGGACTGTTTCTCGCTACGGGCAGACAACACGTGGACAACCACACCCGTATCGGGCATCGCAAGCCGCACGGGATCAGCCGCGAATTTTACAAGGGTATCCTCGATCAGAGGGCGCGGGGTGTTTTTCAGGGTCGCGTTATCGTTGATCAGGATGCCCAGAAAACTGATTCAGAGATGACTAATCGCAATCTCTTGCTGTCCAGTGATGCTGAAATTGATACCAAGCCACAGCTTGAGATCTATGCCGACGATGTGAAATGTGCTCACGGCGTGACGGTCGGGCAACTCGATGATGAATCGATTTTTTATCTGCAGTCGCGCGGCGTAGACGCGGACGTTGCCCGCAACATGCTGACCTTCGCATTCGCCAATGAGGTGGTTGGAAAAGTCGATCGGCCGGCCTTACGCTCCCTGGTTCAGGACGAACTCCTGAACGCTTTGCCGACGACCATCATCAGGAAGGAATGGTTATGAGTTCTCCAGGTTCAGAAAGCCTGTCTGTCGGTTTTTCCGACCAGGGATTGGATGTGCACAAAGTGCGGGCCGATTTCCCAATTCTTTCGCGCACCGTTCGCGGAAAGCCGCTGGTTTACCTCGACAACGCTGCCACAGCGCAAAAGCCTCGCAGCGTGATCGACGCAATCAGCCATCTTTACGAAAACGATTATTCCAATATACACCGCGGAGTTCATACCCTGAGTGAGCGATCTACAGTACTTTATGAAGAAGTTCGAGAGAAGGTTCAGAAGTTCATCAATGCCCGCAGCGAGAAGGAGATTGTTTTCCTGCGCGGAACAACGGAAGCGATTAACCTGGTGGCCCAGAGCTATGGCGGTGCCAATGTAGGTCCCGGTGACGAAATCCTGATTTCGGCCATGGAGCATCATTCGAATATCGTACCGTGGCAGATGTTGTGTCAGAGAACCGGTGCTGTTCTCAAGGTTGCCCCGATCAACATGGACGGTGAACTGTTGCTGGACCAGTTCGCAGCTCTGCTGTCAGACAAGACCCGACTGGTTTCCGTCACCCACATG